>JANPEN010000087.1:0-1546 GCA_031422955.1 Acidimicrobiia bacterium | reverse complement strand
GCCAAACCTCGTCCCGCCGCTGGATCCCCTGCTGTCGATGACCTGTCCTTCACAACTCCTTGAACGAAGCGATGTCGGCCTTTTGGAGGAACCGCTCGTAATCGGTGAGGCAGCCTTGCTTGGCCGCCGCATCGAGATCTTCGTTATGCAACGGTGGTTGGGCCTCGGTGGTAGTTTTGCCTGGCATCTCGCAGTCGGGCCAGCGGCGCCGGCACCACGAAAAGCCTTGGGATCATCTAAATTCGCGGGAACCAGCACGCACATGGGAGCCCAGAATGGATGCAGGTGTTGTGGTAGTCGGGGCCGGTTTCGCCGGTTTCTGGGCGGCCGTCGCTGCTCGCCGGGTCGGCGGCCCGGCCCTACTCATCACCCTGGTCGCGCCCACCCCCGCCCTGGTGGTGCGACCCCGGCTCTACGAAGCACATCCAGAAAGCTTGGCGGTAAACCTCTCCGGGCTCCTCGAGCGGCTCGACGTAGGGTTCCTGGCCCAAACGGCCACCGGGGTGGACACCGAAGGCCACCGCCTGGAGTTCACATCACGACCCGGGCTGCCCTTCGAGCGCCTGGTGGTGGCCACTGGCAGCGTCATGCGTCGGCCCCCGGTAGCCGGCGCAGACCACGCCTTTAGCATCGACACCCAGCTCGAAGCCCAGCGGTTCGACCGACGCCTGGCCGCCATCGCCCATACCGTGACGCATGCTGGCACCCCGATCGAGCAGGCCCCCGTGGTGGCGGTGGTGGGAGCGGGTTTCACCGGGCTGGAACTCGCCCTGGAACTACGAGATCGCCTCCAACTCCACGGTGGCGCGGCGCTGGCCGAAAGGCTACGGATCGTACTCATCGACCGAGCCGAAATGGCCGGACCCGAACTCGGTAAGGGACCGGCCGGAGTGATCGAGACAGCCTTGCGCGAAGCCAAGGTGGAGCTGCGCCTCGGCGCCTCCATCGCGGCGTTGGCCGCCGATCGGGTCATCTTCCACGACGGCACCAGCTTGGTTGCTGACGCGGTCGTGCTGAGCACCGGACTCGAGGCGGCCCCCTTCACCTCGCAGCTTCCCGGCCCCCGTGACCACGCTGGCCGGGTGGTGGTGGACTCGTTCCTGCGGGCGCCTCTTGCCCCCCACGTCTTCGTCACCGGAGACGCCGCCTCCGCCGACACCGGCGACGGTCACCGGGCCCTGCAGTCCTGCCAACACGCCCTGCAACTCGGTCGCTACGCAGGAGAAAACGCCGCCAGGGATCTAATCGGTCTTCCTCTCGTGGCCTACCAACAGCTTCGCTACGTGACCTGTCTCGATCTCGGTCGATCCGGCGCTGTGCTCACCCAAGGCTGGGATCGCCAGGTTGTCCTCACCGGCGCAGAAGCCAAGGCCGTCAAGGTCAAGATCAACACCGAGCTCATCTACCCCCCCTCCGACGCAGACCTGGCCAGCCTCCTGCGCCAATCCGAGCGCGATCCCGACAAGCGTACCTAGCCGCGCCGCCGGGGGCGCCGCCCCCGAACAAACCCGGCCGAGCGAGCGCCAGCGACCCCGACGGAGATGGG
>JANPEN010000086.1:0-8356 GCA_031422955.1 Acidimicrobiia bacterium | reverse complement strand
ACCTCATGAGCCTCGACGCCAGCCCCGTGCCCGCCGAGGCCGTCGAGCCCGCCGACCCGCTCGGGCCGGCGGTGGCCCGGCCGTTGCAGGCCAGCCAAATGGTGCTGCTTATCGATAGCAAGCAACGCCGCTACATGGTCACCTTGAAAGCGGGGGCCGAGTTCCATAGCCATACCGGCTTCATCCGCCACGATGACCTCATCGGGCAGTCCGAGGGCATCATCGTGCGGGCCAACCGCAGCGGGAACTTTCTTGTGTTACGGCCCACGCTGGCCGATTTCGTGCTGAAGATGCCCAGAGGGGCCCAGGTCATCTACCCCAAGGATCTCGGCCCGCTGCTCATGCTGGCCGACATTTTCCCCGGCGCCCGCGTGCTGGAGAGCGGCGTCGGCTCTGGAGCGTTGTCCATGACCATGCTGCGCGCCGGAGCGGACATCGTCGGCTACGAGTTGCGGGCCGATTTCGCTTCCAGGGCTCTCAAGAACATCGTGGCGTTTCTGGGCGCGGAAGTGCTCAGCCGGTTCCGTTTACAGGAGCGAGACACCTACGCCGGCATCGACGAGGTCGACTTGGACCGGGTGGTGCTCGATCTCCCCGAGCCCTGGCAGGTCACCCCGCATGCGGCTAACGCCCTGCGACCAGGGGGGATCGTGGTCGGCTACACCCCCACCATCATCCAAGCGGTGCAGTTCCGCCAGTCTCTCGACACCGGCGGTTTCGCCCAGGCTGAGACGATCGAGGTCCTCAACCGCAGCTGGCACATCGAGGGCCAATCGGTGCGCCCCGACCACCGCATGGTGGCCCACACCGGGTTCTTGACCCACGCCCGCCGCTTGCGCTGAAGCCCGTCCTGCCCCCTCACCGGGACGCCGGCCGCGAGAAGCCTCCTGGTTCGGGCACAATGAACTGCCTTGAACCTTCTCGACGCGGCCATTGTGCTGGCCTCGGTGGGCGCCGCCCTCGGCGGCTATCGCCTGGGTCTGCTGACTCGGGCCGCGGCCTGGGCTGGGATGACCCTGGGCGTAGTGGCCGCCGCCCGCATCGCCCCTTCCCTCAACCGCCGTTTCGGCGCCTTGGACGCTAATCGGGCCCTGCTCATCACGACGGTGACCCTGCTCACCGGCGCCTTCCTGGGTCAGATGGTCGGCCAGGTGGTCGGATCCCAACTGCGGGCCCGCACGTCTTCACCTCGCCAGGCCCGCCTGGACAAGGTGCTGGGTGCAGGCTCCGGGGTGGTGCTGGTCGCCGCGGCCGTGTGGCTGCTCACCCCGACCATGGCCTCGGTGCCCAGCTGGCCATCCCGCCTGGTTGACGGGTCCCTGCTGGCCCATCAGATCGACAGAATCACCCCCGACCCGCCCGACCCGCTCACCGCCGCCTCCCGGTTGGTCGGCTCCCAGGACTGGGCCGAGCTGTCCGCCCAGTTCGCCGGTGGTCTGCCCAGTGGCCCGATTCCCAGCGACGGTCGCCCGCCACCCGCCCTCGATGCCCTGGCCCGAGCGGCCACGGTGCTGGTGATCCACGAGGTCTGCGGGAGGGGGGCCCAAGAAGGCACCGGCTTCGTGGCCGCCGATCGTCTGGTGGTCACCAACGCCCATGTGGTGGCGGGGGAGGGCCCCGAACCGGTGCTGGTGCAGGACAGTACCGGTCGCACCCACCGGGCCAGGGTGGTTGTGTTCGACCCCCGCCGCGATCTGGCCGTGCTGCGGGTCGATGATCTGAGTGCAGCGGCGTTACCCCTGGCCGAACGGTCCAACCGAGATGACACCGGCTGGGTGTTCGGCCACCCCGGGGGCAGGGCGCTGGCCGTGCGGGAGTTCCGGGCCGGCTCCGAGATCCAGGCCACCGTGCCGGACATCTACGGCCAAGCGGAGGTTTCCCGGCGCATCGTGCCCATCCGAGCGGCGTTGGAAAAGGGCGACTCCGGCAGCGCCCTGGTGAGCAGCGACGGCGCAGTGGTCGGGGTGGCCTTCGCCATCGCCCCAGAGGGGGGCGGCGGCGAAAAGGATCCCCTGGCGGTGGCGCTGACCATGGACACGGTCGGCCCGACCGTTGATAGGGCGGTGGTGTTGGGCCCCGACGCCCCGGAGGTCTCCACCGGTGCCTGCATCGCGCCAGGTTGATCAACGAGTCCTGCTGAGCTGAACCGGGCGCGCTAGAGCGGATCGGCCCCGCTGAACGGCCAGACTTGGAGCATGGACACCACCCGGGCGCAGCTGAACCCGAGGACGCGCCAACAGAACATCGATCGGCTGGCCACCGAAACGTTCGACATCGTGGTCATCGGGGGCGGCGTTACCGGGGCCGGAACCGCCCTCGACGCGGCCACCCGAGGGCTTTCCGTCGCCTTGGTGGAACAGCGCGATCTCGCCTCTGGCACCTCCAGCCGTTCTTCCAAGCTGTTCCACGGTGGCCTGCGGTACCTGGAGCAACGCGCCTTCAGCCTGGTCGCCGAGGCGCTCTCGGAACGCAACCTCATGCTCAGCGACCTATGCCCCCACCTGGCTCGCCCGGTGAGCTTCTTGTATCCGCTGCGGCACCGGGTCACCGAACGGGCCTATGTCGGAGCCGGCATCGGCCTGTACGACGTGTTGGCCCGTCGAGCGGCCGGCGCCGGAGCGGCCCGAGGGAGCGGCGGGTTGCCCGGCCACCGCCACCTCAGCCGGGCCGCGGCCCTGCGCCTGGTACCCGCCCTGCGTGGTGACGCCCTGGTCGGAGCCGTGCAGTACTGGGACGCCCAGGTCGACGACGCCCGCCACACCATTGAGGTGGCCCGCACCGCCGCCGCGCACGGAGCAGTGGTCGTCTCCAGCCTGCAGGTGACGGGGCTGATGCGGGAGGGCGACCGGGTGGTGGGGGTACGGGCCCGCTGCGCGGAGACCGGTCGGGAGGTGGCAGTACGAGCCACCCAGGTCATCAACGCCACCGCCACCTGGACCGACCAGATCCAGTCCCTGGCCGGGCGGGGGCAGCTGCGGGTGCGGGCCTCCAAGGGCATCCATCTGGTCGTTCCCCGCGACCGGATCCACGCCAGTTCGGGTCTGATCCTGCGCACTGCCAGCAGCGTGTTGTTCGTCATCCCTTGGCGCTCGCCCAGTCTGATGCGTAGCGACGACGGGTCCATGATCGACGCCGCCGGGGACCACCGCCACTGGATCGTGGGCACCACCGACACCGAATGGAACCTGGACCTGGCCCACCCCGCTGCGAGCCGCAGCGACATCGATTACCTCCTCAACCAGGTCAACCAGGTGCTGCGCACCCCCCTTACCCACGACGACATCGAGGGCGTCTACGCCGGACTGCGGCCCCTGTTGGAGGGCGAGTCGGAGGACAACTCGGCGCTGTCCCGTCAGCACGCGGTCACCCAGCACGTACCAGGGCTGATCTCGGTGGCGGGAGGCAAGTACACCACCTACCGGCTCATGGCCCGCGACGCGGTGGACATGGCCGCCCGCAACTTGGATCGGCGAGTGCCGCCCAGCTGCACCGAGCGGGTACCGCTGCTAGGGGCGGTGGGCTACGAGGCATTGTGGAACCGCCGTCACCGTCTGGCCAGCGAATCCAAGCTGCACGTGGCCCGTATCGAGCACCTGCTCGGACGCTACGGCGCCCAGATCGAGGAGCTACTGGCCCTGGTCGCAGAACGACCCGATCTGGGCGAGCCCATCGCTGGGGCGGGGCCCTATCTGGCCGCCGAGGTGGTCTTCGCCGCCACCCACGAAGGGGCCCTGCATCTCGATGATGTGCTCACCCGCCGCACTCGGCTCTCCATCGAGACCTTCCACCGGGGTGTGGACTGCGCCGAGGAGGTGGCCCGGCTGCTGGCTGGTCCTCTGGGCTGGGATGAGCAAACCTGCCGCGACGAGGTGAACCACTATCGCTTGCGGGTAGCGGCGGAACGCGACAGCCAGACCCGCCCCGACGACCGCACCGCCGACGCGGTGCGCATGGGGGCGCCCGAGCCCCGTCATCTCGTGCAACTGGGCGCCGGCCCGCCCGAAGATAAGCAACACCGTCCCAACACGGGCCTACCGTCGGGGCCAGCGCTAACAGGGTGAAGGCGCGCACATCGGACCGTCGGGGTGTATCGTCGCCGGTAGGAGTACATGCCTGTCCCCGTCTGTGAGGCGGTCCGCACCGCAGCGACGGGGAGGGGCTCCGGCTCCGGCTCACCAGCCGGACTGCCGACGAGCAGGAGGTCCGGTCGTCAACAAGTCCGAGTACGAACGGCGGCTCTCCAGTTACGAAACCGAGATTGCCGAGCTGCGCGAACAGGCCAAAACGATGGAGGAGGAGATCGTTGCCCTCCGCCGTCGGCTGCAGGACGCCCCCAAACGGGTACGCACCCTGGAAGAACGCCTGCTCGACACCAAGGGCCAGCTGGCCCAAGCGGTTTCCCAGAACGAGAAGCTGACCTACACCCTGCGCGAGGCCCGCGACCAGATCGCCGCCCTGCGCGACGAAGTAGACAAGCTCACCCGCCCGCCTTCCGCCTACGGCACCTACCTGGGCCACAACGAGGCCGACGGCACCGTGGATGTGTTCTCCGCGGGGCGCAAAATGCGCGTCGCCCTGCATCCCGACATCGAAGTGGCCTCCCTCGAACGAGGCGCCGAGGTGGTGCTGAACGAGTCCCTCAACGTGGTGCTGGCTCGCCCGGCTGACCGCAACGGCGAGGTGGTCACCCTCAAGGAACTGCTGGAGGACGGTCTGCGGGCCCTGATCGTGGGCAGGGCCGACGAGGAGCGGGTGGCCGATTTGGCCTCGTCCCTACACAACGTGAAGCTGCGCTCTGGCGACACCCTGCTGATGGACTCCCGTTCCGGCCTGCTCACCGAGAAGCTGCCCCGACCCGAGGTTGAAGAGCTGGTGCTCGAAGAGGTCCCCGACGTCTCCTACGCCGATGTGGGCGGCCTCGATGACCAGATCGAGCAGATCACCGACGCGGTGGAGCTGCCCTTCCTGCACAGGGACCTCTTCGCTGACTACAAGCTGCCCGCACCCAAGGGCATCTTGTTATACGGCCCCCCCGGTTGCGGCAAGACCCTCATCGCCAAGGCGGTGGCCAATAGCCTGGCCAAGAAGGTGGCCGAGGTTTCCGGCGACGCCAAGGCCCGCAGCTACTTCCTCAACATCAAGGGTCCTGAGCTGCTCAACAAATACGTGGGGGAGACCGAGCGCCAGATCCGGCTGGTCTTCCAGCGGGCCAGGGAGAAGTCAGAAGAGGGTTGGCCGGTCATTGTCTTCTTCGACGAGATGGAGTCGCTGTTCCGCACCCGCGGCAGTGGCATCAGCTCCGACATCGAGTCCACCATCGTGCCCCAGCTGCTGGCCGAGATCGATGGGGTGGAGACCCTCAAAAACGTCATTGTCATCGGCGCCTCCAACCGCGAGGACCTTATCGACCCGGCCATCCTGCGTCCCGGCCGCCTCGACGTGAAGATCAAGATTGAACGGCCAGACGAGCGGGCCGCCAAGCAGATTTTCGCCCGCTATCTCACGGTCGACCTGCCCCTCGACGCCGACACGGTGTCCGCCGCCGGCGGAGACCGGGCGGCTGCCCTGGAAACCATGATCGACGCCACCGTGTTGGAGATGTACCGGGCCGACGAGGCCAACCAGTTCCTGGAAGTCACCTACCAAAACGGTGATCGCGAGATCATGTACTTCAAGGATTTCTCCTCTGGAGCCATGATCGAAAACATCGTGCGCAGGGCCAAGAAGCTGGCCATCAAGCGGCTCATCGTGGGCGGTAACGGGGGAATCGGCCTCGAGGATCTCGTCGCCGCCATCCATCAGGAATACAAAGAGCACGAAGACCTGCCCAACACCACCAACCCGGATGATTGGGCCAAGATCTCCGGCAAGAAGGGCGAGCGCATCGTCTACGTGCGAACCCTGGTCGCCTCCCACAAGCTGGCCGCCGAACCCCAGGGCGGTCGAGCTATCGAGCGCATGGCCACCGGGCAGTACCTGTAGGCGGCGGGCGCGATCCGGCTACGTCACGGGTGTGGGACGGTGGACGTGGAGGGGCTTGCCGGCGGCGCCCAGGGCGGCTTCGAGGATGGACTCCGAGATGGTGGGGTGGGGGTGGATGACGCCGGTCAGGTCCTCCAGGGTGGCGGCCATCTCGATAGCAAGGGTGGCCTCTCCGGCCAGCTCAGACACGTGGGGGCCGACCAGGTGGATGCCCACCACGGTGTGGGCCTGGTCGACCACCACCTCGGTGTAGCCGGTGGTATCACCCCCGATGCGGGCCTTGGCGTTGGCTCCTAGGGGGAAGCGGAAGCTGCGCACGGCGAGGCCGGCCTGTTTGGCGTCGGCGGTGGTCAGTCCGATGGTGGCCACCTCGGGGTCGCTGAAGACCACCGCAGGGATGGCCGCGGGCTCGAATCGCACCTTCTCCCCGCACAGGGCGGCCACCGCCACCTCGGCTTCGGCGGTGGCCTTGTGGGCGAGGGCGGGGCCTTCGGTGAGATCGCCGATGGCGAAGAGGTGGCGGTGCACCCCACCGTTGGGTTGGCGGACCCGCCGGTCCGCGGCCACGGCTAGGCGCCCGTTGGGTTGGGGGTGCACCCCGGCGTGGTCGAGGCCCAAGGTGTCGGTATTGGGTACCCGTCCCACCGCCACGATCACCCGCTCGGCGTCGATTACCTCACCTCCGTCCAGGCGGAGCCCGGCCGCTTCCAGGCCCGCCGCTCGGCTCGCGGTGTGGACCCGCACCCCGAACTGTTGCAGGCGGCGAGCCACCACCGCCGCCAACCCGGCGTCGAGCTCGGGAAGGATGCGCCCGGCCAGCTCCACGAGGGTGACCGTCACCCCCAACTTGGCGAGGGCGGTGCCGAGCTCGATGCCGATGTAGCCCGCCCCCACGACCGCCACCGAAGCCGGCAGGGCCGCC
Source organism: Acidimicrobiia bacterium (assembly GCA_031422955.1). Classification (GTDB taxonomy): domain Bacteria; phylum Actinomycetota; class Acidimicrobiia; order Acidimicrobiales; family CAIXPF01; genus CAIXPF01. Next base: position 1,452 of record JANPEN010000086.1, on the reverse strand, counting down.
AACGCCAACGCTCCGGTGGAGTCCAACACCCGCACCCCGTCCATTGGCAGGGTGGCCAAGGTGGCGGGTCGAGAGCCGGTGGCCAGGATGGCGTCGTCGAACTCGTAGTGGGTGACGCCGTGGCTATGTTCGACGGCCACCCGGGTGGGGCTGAGGAAGCGGGCGGTGCCTGCCACCACCTCGACCTTGGCCGCCGCCAGCAATTGGGCGACCCCGCTGGTCAACTCCTGCACGCTGCGGGCCAGGTGGGCCTGCACGGCCGTCCAGTCCAGGCCGACGGTACCGGTGATGCCGAATGGGTGCCCATGGCGGGCTTGGTGGTAGCGCTCGGCCACCCCGATGAGGGCCTTGGAAGGGATGCAGCCCACATTGAGGCAGGTGCCGCCGACCGCGTCACGTTCGATAAGGGTGACCCGCTTGCCGGCTTGAGCGGCCCGGAGGGCGGCGGTGTAGCCACCGGGTCCGGCCCCGATGACCAGCACCCCGGTGGCTTCGGGGATCTCTCCCACAACCATGGTCAGGCTCCCAACAGCAGGCGCAGCGGATCCGCCACGATGGCCAGCACCGCTTCTTGGAAGGCCACCGACAAGTCCCCGTCGATGATGCGATGGTCGGCGGAGAACACCACCGGCAGGGTCGGGCGAGCCAGGACCCCGCCGCCCTGCGCCACCGGTCGTTCCTTGATGGCCCCGAAACCCATGATGCCGGCCTGGCCGGGAAGAATGAGCGGGGTGGCGAAACGGCCACCCAGGGCACCGTAGTTGGTGAGGGTGAAGGTCCCGCCCCGCAGCTCGGCCGCAGAAACGCTTCGCTGGCGGGCCACCACGGCCAGGCGTTGCATCTCCAACGCCAAAGAGACCAGATCCCTGCGGTCGGCGTCGGTGACCACCGGCACGATGAGCCCATCGGGGGTAGCCACCGCGATACCTAGGTTGACCTGTTCGTAGACGGTGAGGGCACTGCCGTCGTGGTTGACCGAGGCGTTCACCAGGGGGAAGCGACGCAAGCTGGCCGCCACCGCCGCGGCCAGCAGCACCAGCGGGGTGAGGGCGGCGGCGGCGGCCTCCTGGCCATCGTCGCGCAGGGCCTGGCGCAGGCGTTGGCGAGCGTCGAGCAGGGCGGTGGCGTCCACCTCGTCCATCCCGGTGATGTGGGGAATGGTGGACCAACTCAGGGTCATGGCCGCCGCCGTCAACCGGCGAATGCCACGCAGGGGGTGGGTGCCGAAGGGGAGCTGACCCAGCCCGGAGATAGGTGACCGCGCCTGGACCCCCTCGGGGGCAGGGCGCGGGTGGCGGCTCGGCGTACCGATGGCCGCCGCCACCGGTGGGGGCGGGGCCGGCGCGTCGGAGGTGGGACCAGCGGTGGCGGCAGCTTCGGCATCCAGGTCGGCGTCGAGGATTCGACCGCCGGGGCCGGAACCGCGAATTCGGCCCAGGTCGACGCCGAGTC
>JANPEN010000085.1:0-2629 GCA_031422955.1 Acidimicrobiia bacterium | reverse complement strand
ACTGGGCCACCACCACCGCGGTCTTCCATTGGGCAAAAGCCTCATACCAGCGGGCCTGGGAACAGTCGAAGCCGGTGCGGGCGCTGTAGTGAGCGATGACCTCGTCCCGGGTAGGCAAACCGAAGGTGCGCATGGACTCGTCCCGGCCCCGCCAGGCCCCCGGCGGGTCGGTGGGATCGGGCCAGTAGTTGAGCAAGGTACCCAGATCTACCAGCGGATCGCCCACCGTGGTCATGTCCCAATCAAAGATGGCGATCGCATGGTCAGGGTCCTCGGCGGCGAACATGGTGTTGTCCAGCTTCGGGTCGTTGTGGACAAGAGATACTTCCACCGAAGCCGGCAACCGTCGGGCCAACACCTCGGCCACCTGGTCCATCAGCGGCTCTTCCCACAGCTCATCAACCCGGCTCCAACGATCGGTCCAGCCCCGCACCTGACGTTCGACGAAGCCGTCGGGCTTGCCCAGATCGGCCAAGCCGCAGGCGGCGGGGTCGAGCAGGTGGAGATCAGCGAAGGCATCTATAGTGGCGAACCCGAGCCGCCGCCCGACCTGGTCGTGGTGGGTCATCGATGCCGGGATCTCGTCGCGGATCACCTCGCCCCGGCGCCGTTCCATCACGAAAAAGTCCGAGCCGACCACCGACGGGTCATCACAGAACACGTAGGCCCTGGGTGCGAGCCCAAGGTGCTGCCACAGCCGCGACAGGACCTTGTACTCACGTTTCATGTCGTGGGCGCCGGGAGCGATGGTCCCAAAGGGCGGGCGCCGCAGCACCAACTCGATCTCCCCGAAACGCACCAGATAGGTGAGATTAGCGCTCCCACCCGCGAACTGGGCCGCCTCGAACGCTCCTTGCAGCTCCGGCAGCCGCTGGCGCAGGAAACGTTCGAGCCCGACCCAGTCGAGCTCGTCGCCCGAGCGGACCGGCTCAGCTTGGTCGGTCATGGCTTTCCCCCGATGCCCACATGATGCCCAGATGTGCCCAGACGGTGAGGACAAGAGGTTGCCCTGAGGGCGGCGGCCTCGTCCAACCTGTCAACGGCGAACCCCATGGCGGCCAGCGTGCGGCCAACGTGGCACCGCCCGATGAGGAGCCAACACCATGATCGAGCAGGCAGCCGCGACCAGCGAGCACGCCCCTTACCCGCACCCGCCCCTCCCCCGCGGTAGGCGAACACACCGCCGACATGTACTCCGTGAGCTCGGCCACCCTCCGACCCCGTAGCCGGCCCGCCCCTTGACCCCGAGCTAGGGTCCAGCCTCATGGAGTTCGGCATGTGTGTCCTTACGAAGCTCGACGAGGTCGACTTCGCCAAGCGTTGCGAGAACCTGGGCTTCGACATGCTCTGGGTCCCCGACAGCCAAATGATCTGGGCGGACTGTTACGCCTACCTGGCGCTGGCGGCCGAACGAACCAGCCGCATCAAACTGGCCACCGGGGTGGCGGTGGCGGGCACCAGGGCCGCTCCCGTGATTGCCCATTCCATTGCTTCCATCGCCGCCATGGCCCCGGGACGAGTCACGCTGGGCATTGGCTCCGGCAACTCCGCCTACCGGTTCATGAACCTCAAGCCTTTGCCCATCAAGCGCTACGGCGAGGAGATCCGGGTCATCCGGGCCCTGTTGGCCGGCGAGGAGGTGGAATACACCTTCCGAGGAGTGACCGCTCCGATCCGGTTGTTGATGGCGGACCGCGGCTTCGTCAACCTCGAACACAAGATCCCCATCGTGGTCTCCGGTTTCGGACCCCGCTCGCAGGCTTTGGCCGGCAGCCTGGGCGACGGGCTGTTCGTATCCATGCCACCCGAGGAGCGCTCCGTCGTCCGATCCAAGGAAACGGTGCGCCGTGCCGCGGCCGAAGCGGGCCGCACCGACGTTGACGTAGACAGTCCCAGCTTCCCCATCGTCAACCTCTTGAACGTGATCATGCTCAACAAGGGCGAAGAGATCCTCTCCGAGCGGGTCATTGCCGAGCACGGGCCTTTCATCATCGCGGGTATGCACTACTTGTTCGACGGCGTGCGCCAGTACAACCGCACCCCTCCCCGCCACCTGCTGGACGTGTGGGAGGAGTACACCGCCATGATCGAGCGCACCCCGGAGCACCTGCGCCACATCCGCATCCACGAAGGCCATTGCACCTATCTGCATCCCGACGAGCGCAAGCTGTTGACCGAGAACCTGGTCCGGGCCACCTGTGTCATCGGTCGGCCAGGGGACTGCCGCGAGCAGTTGCACGAAATGCATCGTTCCGGCGTCGATCAGATCGTCACCCTGCCGGCCATGGGCCATCAGGACGCTTACGCCGAACGCCTGGCCCGCAAGGTCATGCACAAGATGTGAATTTCGATCAGAGGCTCGGGTCGACCTCGCCGTCGACATAGACCCAGCGGGTTCCCATCCGCTGGAAGCGGCTGCGCTCGCTCAGCACCCCGTGGTGCGCGCCTCGCCGGTAACGGGCCAGAAAAGTGACGGTGGCGACCCGGTCAAGGGCCCGGCCGCCGTCGGTGGCGCGCACCTCCAGCCCTGTCCACACCACGGTGGGGTGGTTGAGATGGGTCGGTAGCGTATCGGGGTGCCTGGTGCGGGTGAGGAAGGCGTCGTCACCGCGGGCGTTGGCGCTGTATC
>JANPEN010000084.1:0-5925 GCA_031422955.1 Acidimicrobiia bacterium | reverse complement strand
TTTTGCGCGCCGCCTACGGGGACCAGCTCCAGGTGCAACGCCACGCCCGCCTGGTCGAGCTGAGCTGGGGTGGGGCCATCGAGCTGGCCGCGGTGGCGGCCGGCTCGCTGGTGGTGTCCTTCTCCCGCAAGGCGGTGTTGGCCCTGGGCCGAGACGTGGCCGCCGCCACCGGCCTGAGTACCGGAGTGCTCTACGGAGCCCTGCCCCCAGGGGCGCGGCGAGTGCAGGTGGACCGGTTCCTGCGGGGCGAGCTGGACGTGTTATGTGTCACCGACGTCATCGGTCACGGCATCAACCTGCCCGCCTCCACCGTGGTCATGGCCGAGACCTCCAAGTTCGACGGACAACGCCGCCGGCCGCTGCACCTGTGGGAAGCGGCCCAGATCGTGGGTCGGGCCGGCCGTTTCGGGCTGGCCGAACGGGGGGTGGCCCAGGTGCTGCGGGGGGTGCCGGGGCTGGAGGCCAATGCCAGCCTCGTCCGCCAGGCCGTCGAGGCCGCCGGCGGGCAGCGCTCGGCCGGCCCCGGCATAAGCACTGCCCCCATCCGCCCCACGCTGGCGGACCTCGACGCCTCCACCCCCAACGAGCTCTACGCCGCGGTCGAGGCGTGGCAGCTCGTCGCCGCCGACCGGCTCGCCCCCCATCCGTGGTTGCGGGCCGCTCCCCTCACCGCCGTCGCGACCCGACTCGAGCGGCTTCGCCACGCCGGGCTGGCCGAACGCCTAGAGGTGGCCGAGTTGTGGCGGTTGGCCACGCTTTCCGTGGAGAGCGATGACCTCGTGGTCGAGTTGGCCACCAACCTCGCCCAGGGGGGCAGGCGGCTGGTGCCACCCCGGGTTGGGGTCAGCAACGTCGGCTTCGGTGGTGAGCCCGTTGGCGGTGTCGGTGGTGGCGTCGGGGCGCTGCTCGAGCAGGCCGAACGGGACGCGGCCCGGGCCCGGGGCCTGGCCGCGCTGGGTCGTGCTTTTCCGGCCCTGGCCGCCGCCGCGCCCGCCGAACTCCTCGCCGCCGAAGAAGCGGCCGCCCAGCTCATCGTGGAGGTGTTGCCCGGCGCCATCGAGCACGCCACCTTCGGGCGCTGTCACTCCTGCGGGCGGAGCTGCTCCCCGTGGATTACCAGCTGTGCACGCTGCGCGGGCAGCAACCCTCGCCTGCCACAACCGAAGCGGGGCGGCCGGGGACCCCGCCGCCGCTGACCCGGAACCCCGATAGCGGTTAGCGCAGACCGGCGAACAGGTCTGCCTCGAAGCCCTCCTCGTCCATCGGCGCGGATGTGAGCGGCACCCGGGACCAGGCCAGCTGGTATTCCTCCCAGGGGTGACGCAGCGCCATCTCCTCCTCGGGGACCTTGAACCAGAACCCGCTGGGGTCGACCTGGGTGCGATGGGCCAAAAGGGCCAGACGCATGACGGCAATGTGTTCGCCGATGTGTATGTGGGTGGTGACCCGGATGTCGTGGTCGTCTTTGATTTTGGACAACCAGTCCGCGTAGGGGCTTTCCTGGCCCTGCTCGACGAACCAGCCGTGCATGGCGATCAGCCGCCGGCGGGAGAAACCGTGGGAGTAGTACAGCTTGTCGACCTGCCAGGCGTCACCGTCGGTCCAGGTGGGGTCCGCCGCCCGGGCAATGGCGGGGTTGGTGATGTCGTGCACCCGGAGGTGGTCGGGATGGGGATAGCGGGACTGGTCCTCGCCGTAGGTGAGGACCACCTGGGGGCGCTCGTCGCGGATGATGCGGGCGAAACGATCCACCGCCTCGGCCTGGGGGGCGTTGGCGAAGTTGTCGGCCCGCTGGTTGGCCTCGCTGTCAGGCATGCCCGAGTCGCGGTAGCCGAGCATGTGCACCGTGTCGTAGCCAATGATCTTGGTGGCCTCTTGCAGCTCCGCCAGGCGGACCGCGGCCAGGTTGTCATGGACCTCGGGACGGTCCATGGCCTTGTTGAGCACCTCGCCCTCCTCCCCGCCGGTGCAGCACACCAACACGCCGTGCACGCCATCGGCCGCATAGCGGGCCATGGTCGCGGCGCCCTTGGAGGACTCGTCGTCGGGGTGAGCATGGATCTGGAGGAGGCTGAGCCGGGAGGCGCCCATCACCTCACGGTACCCAGTCCACGCCCGTTCGGCGTAGATCCCGACCTCCGCGGGGCCGCCACCGAGCGGGCGGTGCGATGTGCTTGGATTGCCCCGATGGCCGCCCAGCTTCCCACCGACCCTTCCCAGCCCGTCGCCGCCCCGACCGAGGGCCGCGCCCAATCCACCGACGCGATCCGCCTCGCCCCGCCCCTGGAGGGGTTGCGGGTGTTGGAGTTGGCCGACGGCATCGCCGGTCCCTACGCGGGCCGGCTGCTGGCCATGCTGGGGGCCACCGTGGTCAAAGTGGAACCCGCCGGGGGGGACCCCACCCGGCGCAAACAGGTAGACGACGAGCCCTTGGGGCCGGGCCGCATCAGCCCGCTCTACCTGCACCTCAACGCGGGCAAGGCCAACGTGGCCCAGGCCGACGCCCCACCGCTGGACTGGGCCGACGTGGTCATCCATAACCGGGTCCAACAGCAGTTGGCCGGCGGTCCCCTCGACCCCCAGCACCTGCGTGACACCGATGGTCCGTTGCTGGTGACGGTGACCGCGTGGGGTTTCGAGGCGGCCGAGCCCGGCTGCATCGAGGACGAACTGTTGGTGCAGGCCGCGTCCGGGTGCATTGCCTCCACCGGCAACGTCGGCGCGGAACCACTGCGCCTGGCCGGCTGGCAGGCTCAATACCAGGCCGGGGCCACCGCCGCGGTGGGGGCGCTGGCCGCCCTGCGCATGCCGGGGGTCAAGCACCTCGACGTCCCCTGGATCGCCGCCATACAGGTTGGTATGGAGCTGGAGTTCGCCGACCGACTGATGGCAGGCCAACCGCGTCCTCCGGCGGGGCCCTTCCCCCCCGCCGGCTTCCCGGGAGGTGCTTTACCCTGCCAGGACGGCTTTGTCTGTCCCGGTTCCTACCGCGATGTCGACTGGGAGATGCAGTCCATCTTTTACGATATGCCCGAGCTGTACACCGACGAGCGTTTCTCCAGTCGGGCCGCCCGAGCCCGGCGAGTCGAGGAGCTCTGGAGCATTATCCAGCCTTGGTATGCCTCCAAGACCAAGCGGGAGATCTTCCAGTACTGTTTGGATTCACCGTGGACGGTGGGCATCGTGTTGACCGGCCAGGACGCCCTGGCGGACCCCCACCTGGCCGCCCGGGCCACCCTCGGGCCCATCACCTCGGACGAGGATCCCGTCCGGGCCCCGGTGCGGCCCTTCCGCATGCCCGGCCTGCCTGTCGCTGACCAACACGTGCGGGCCACCGGGGCCAGCCCGCCTCCACTACCAACAGTGGCGACGACGGCGACGACGACCGCGACCGCAACGGCCGCGGCGCTGCGGCCCATCAACCGGGCCCCGTTGGCCGGGCTGCGCATGTTGGAGTTCACCGTCGCTTGGGCCGGGCCCTTCGTGGGCAACTTCTTGGGTTCGTTGGGCATGGACGTGATCCGGCTGGAGGCAGTTCGCCCCTTCGAGGGTTACCGCCTCATGCGCCTGCACGGAGATTCCGACCCCCCCCGGGTGGCGGCGCTGGAATCGGGCCAGGACTGGCTGGAATCCTCCAATATTTTCTGTGCGGTCAATCGCAACAAGCGGGGCCTTACCTTGGACCTCAGCACCGAAGAGGGCTGTCAGGTTTTCAAGGACCTCGCCGCCCAGGTGGACGTGGTGGTGTGCAATTTCACCGAGCGGGTCATGCCCGGACTCGGCTTGGACTACGAGACGCTGGCCGCGCTCAATAAGGACCTGGTCGTGGTGCGCATGCCCGCCTTCGGCACCACCGGTCCGTACTCGCATTGCGCCGGCTACGCCCTGGTGGTGGAGGCGATGGGTGGTTTCGCCGCCCGCTGGGGTTACCCCGAGGAGGGGGCCCGGGTGTCGGACACCTACTGGCCGGACTCCGTGGCCGGCACCCACGCCGCACTGGCGGTGATGACCGCCCTGGAACGACGAGACCGTACCGGCCAGGGCTGCGAGGTCGATTTCAGCCACATGGACGCCATGTGGTGTCAGCTGGGCGAAGGCCTGGTGGTCGCTGATCAACGCGGTCGTGACATCGGCCGCATGGGCAACGCCGAACCCGGGGTGGCGGACTCGGGCATCGTCGCCCACCCCGACGGCGAAGGCTGGCAGGCACGGGTCGGGGAGCGGACCCAGCGGGTGCTCAACCCCCTCCAGGCCAGCCAAGACCCGGCCCTGGCCTACCGCTTCGAGACGGTCTCACGCGACATCATCGGCGACATGGTCGAGCTGCGGGCCCCGGTGCTGATCGACGGTCAGCCCACCACCACCCGGCGGCCCGCACCCCTGTTCGATCAGCACACCGACGAGGTCCTGACCGAGGTCGCCGGATACGACGCGCCGCGCATCGCGGGGCTGCGGGAACGCCGAGTGGTGGGTGGCGAACTGCCCGAGCCCCGCCGGCCCAAGCGATGAGCACGACGCAGCGCCACGCCAAGGAAGCGGCCGGGCGGGCGGCCGCGGCTCTGGTGCAACCAGGCATGGCCGTGGGACTGGGCACCGGCTCCACCGTGCACTGGAGCATCGTCGCGTTGGGCGAACGCCATCAGGAGCTGAACCTGACCTGCGTGGCCACCTCAACCGGCACCCTCGAACTGGCCACCAGCTTGGGGCTGCGGGTGGTGACGCCGGACCAGGCCGGCCGCTTGGACCTCACCATCGACGGAGCCGACGAGGTCGATCCCTCCGCCAACCTGACCAAGGGCGGCGGCGGGGCCCACACCCGGGAAAAGATCGTGGCGGCCATGGCCACCCGCTTCGTGGTGGTGGTGGACCACACCAAGCTGGTCGAAGCGTTGGGACCCTTCGGCACCCCCTTGGAGGTACTCGACTTCGCGCCGGAAACCGTGGCCCGGGCCGTGTTAGCCCTGGGCGCGGAACGGGTCGAACGCCTCGATGCCCGCAGCGACAACGGGAACACCTTGCTGCGGGCCTACTTCGGGCCCATCGCCGAGCCCGCCGCGCTGGCCGCCTCCCTGGCCGCGGTGCCCGGCATCGTCGAACACGGCATCTTTTTGGGTTCCACGGTGGACGATGTGTTCGTGGCCGACGCCGACGGGGTGCAGCATCGCCCCGGCGGTAGATCTGCGGACAGACGGTCTAGCTTCCAGCCCGCCACCTGAACGATTTTGCCATTCTTGTGCAAACTATCGAACCACGGCAGGACAGGGCGGTGCAGCGCAACCGTTAGGGATTCGCGGTTGGTTCAGTGGAGGCTGCGGCGAAGCTCGGTGGCGATGTCGGCCATTGCCTGTTGAGCCATAGGCATCACACCCATGAACGACCAGAACCCGTGGATCTGGCCGTCGTACCGTTTGTGCGTGACGCTCACACCTGCGTCGGTTAGACGCTGGGCGTAGCGTTCCCCCTCATCTCGCAAGGGGTCATACTCCGCGGTTAGCACCGTCGCAGGGGGCAAACCCACGAGGTCCGCGTCCGCCGCCCGCAACGGTGATGCCTCGGGGTTATCGCCGTCGGCTTCGCTGCGAAGGTAGTGGTCCCAGAACCAGTGCATCAGTTCCGTGGTCAAGAAGTAGTCACTGCCGTTGTCCGTGTAGGAAACCGTGTCGTATGCATGATCCGTCACGGGATACACGAGCAACTGATGACGCAGCGCAGGACCCCCGCGCTGCTTTGCCCGCAAGGCGACCGCCGCAGCGAGGTTCCCACCGGCTGAGTCGCCACCAACCGCGAGACGGGAGCCATCCACCCCGATCTCTGAACCATGAGCGGCCACCCATTCCAAAGCCGCGAAGCAATCATCGAGCGGCGCCGGGAACTTGTGCTCCGGCGCCAGGCGGTACTGGACCGAAACAACCGTAACGCCCGCCG
>JANPEN010000083.1:0-5310 GCA_031422955.1 Acidimicrobiia bacterium | reverse complement strand
GTTCGTCTCCGGAAACGTCGACAACGGGCCAAATGGCGGCAAACCAGGGATGCGTATTCGACGCATGTGGAACGGGATCAAGCCCACCCATGCCGAGCCGTCGCACGTGTCGACGACGAAACCGTCAGGGAGCAAGGCCTGCACCTCAGCCGGCTCGTAACGCCAATGCAGCGCGGTGAGGTCGTACCAGCCTTGCAGCATTACCGGGCGAGGGACGTGCTGCGGTGCAACGGCAGTGATCGACTCGGACAGCGGGTTCACAATGCACCCGCGTCGAGCGCGGCGAGCACCTCGGTGGCCCGACCCCGGACTTCGTTGAGATCAGCGAGGCGATCGAGCCCGCGTACCTGCTGGGCCATACGCGGATTGCGCAAGAACCGTTCGCGGTGCGTGTCGAGAAAGGACCAGTACAGCGTCGTGAAGGGGCACGCGTCGACCCCGACGCGTTTGGTGCGATCGAAACGACAACCTTTGCAATAGTCGCTCATCCGGTTGATGTACGCGCCACCCGCCGCGTAGGGCTTGGTCGCCATTCGACCGCCATCGGCGTACAGCGCCATGCCAATCACGTTCGGGAGCATGACCCATTCGGCGCCATCGACGAAGCTCGACCACATCCACTCGACGAGCTCACTCGGCCGGACGCCGCTCAACAAACACAAGTTGCCCAACACCATCAGCCGCTGGATGTGATGTGTCCACCCGTATGCGGCGACATCGCGCAGCGTGTGCTGCACGCAACGCATGTCGGAACGCCCCGTCGCGAACACCGGCGGCAACGCGCGTTCCGCGCCGAGGGCGTTTGCGGTGCGATACGCGGGCATCGACAACCAGTACATACCCCACACGTACTCGCGCCACCCGATGATCTGTCGAATCAGACCCTCCGCAGACGCAAGCGGAACGTCACCGGCCCGATACGCCGATTCGACCGCGTCGCAGACCTCGGCGGGCGAGAGCAGCCCGAGGTTGAGATAGGGCGACAGCAGCGTGTGCGCGAGGTGCCAGCTGGTCGAAAGCATGGCGTCCTCATGCGGACCGAACGCGGGTAGCACCGTCGCGATTGCGTGGTCGAGGCGCCGTAGCGCCTCGGCCCGAGATGTCGCCCAGATGCCGCTCGGTGGATCGCCCCACAACTGGTCACCGCATTGCTCGTGTAGATCCGCGAGCACCGTACGGTCAAGATCATCGAGTTCGTGGACAACCGGCTCTGGCCACGCGTGCGCGCGGCGCGGCGGCGGTTCGCGGTTGTCGTGATCGAAGTTCCATTTACCGCCCGCAGGCTTATCGCCATCCATCAGATAGCCGAGCCGACGACGCTGCCAGCGATAGAAGGTCTCCATGGTGAGCTGCTTGCGCTCACCAGCCCACGAAGCGAACTCGTTGCGATGGCAGAGGAACTGATCGGACGCGACGATCTCGACCCGTTCGCGTTGCAGCAAGGCCAAGCCATCCCACGAAGCCGGCTCCATCGCCACGACGGCGGACGGTGCGTATTCGGCGCGATGCGCCCGCAGACCCTCGGCCAACGAACGCGCCCGGCGCTCGTCGACCACGAACCCTTCCGCGCGCAACTCCGCACAGAAATGCCGCATCGACGCAACCACCAGATGTGCGCGCTGCTCGTGCCAGCGCTTCGAGCGCAACTTGGTCTGGCTCTCGATCAGCAGAACCCGCGTCGACTCAGGTGTGGCATGTCGCAACGCACCGAGCCTGCGGTTCAACTGATCACCGAACACCCAAATCGTCTGCACGCCCGAAGCGTATGACCTGGCGCGCCACCCGGCAGGGTCGACAACCAGCGGTATCCGATGGGTTCCTCTCGTTCCGCTTCTCCGTTCGGCTGTACTTCGTGAAGGACAACACGTCACATCGAAAGCGTCCTCGATCGGAAAGGCCCCTCCGGCGCACGGGACTGTAGCCGCTTCGGGTTGGACGGATGAGCCGCGACGGGCTGGACTGCGGCGTGTCGGCGCATGCAGATCGAACGGCCTGGCTGTCCAACCGACGAAGGGGAGAGCGATGACCTGGGATGATGAACTCGCCGAGCTGGCGCAACGGCAAGCCATGGCCGCACAGATGGGCGGAGCCGATTCGGTTGCCTTTCAGCACAGCCGGGGCAAGTTGACGGTGCGCGAGCGGCTCGACCGGCTGGCCGACCCGGGCTCGCTCGCGGAGTTCGGTGGACTTCGCGGCGTTGCCCGTTATGACGATGCCGGCCATCTTGAGCATTTCACCCCCAAGGGCGAGGTCAACGCCGTTTGCCGGATCGACGGACGAAAGGTCGTGGTCACCGGCGGGGATTTCACCGTCCGAGGCGGCTCCGGTGGGGGCGCAGGGGGCGGGTTGGGGGAGGAGTTGCGTCCCAACAGCCGGGCGCTGGAGTGGCAGATCCCGTTGATCCGGCTGCTGGACGCGGCGGGAGGCAGCGTGCGCGGCTTCGAGGAGCTCGGCCGGACCTACCTGCCCGACGGAAACATCTGGTCGAGTATCGACGCCCAGTTGCTCAGCCAGGTGCCGGTGGTATCAGCCGTGATGGGGTCCGTTGCGGGGCTTCCAGCAGTGAACGCCTGCATGGCCCATTTCAGCGTGATGGTGGACGGAACCTCCCAGCTCTTTCCTGGCGGTCCGCCCGTGGTGAAGGCCGCGCTGGGTTACGACATCACCAAGGAGGATCTCGGAGGGCCGCATATCCACACCCGCGTGAGCGGGTCGGTAGACAACCTCGCACTGGACGAAGACGATGCGCTGGCCCAGATCCGCCGCTTCTTGTCCTATCTCCCGTCGAGCGTGCATGAACTGGGGCACAGGACGGACGGCGACGATCCGCTCGATCGCACCGATCCGGCGCTGCGCTCGCTCATTCCCCGTGACTCCCGACGTATCCATGACGCTCGACGGCTCATCGCCAGCGTGGTCGACCGGGATTCGTTCTTCGAGATTGCTCCCGACTACGGACGGGCCCGTATCACCGGCCTGGCCCGCTTCGGCGGCTATCCGGTGGGGCTGATGACGAACAACCCGATGCACGCGGGTGGCGCCACCGGTGTCGACAGCGGCAGCAAGGTCATCCGGCTGCTTCAGCTGTGCGACACTTTTCACCTGCCGTTGGTGTCCTTGGCCGACGAGCCGGGCTTCCTGGTGGGGCTTGAATCGGAGAAGGCGGGCATCGAACGGGCCGGTGCCCGGCTGGTGACGGTCACCTGTCTCAGCCGCATGCCGTGGCTCACCATTGTGCTGCGTCGTCTCTACGGGGTGGCCGGCCAGGTGCAACACCGACCCACCGGTATGTTCCGCCGTTACGCCTGGCCCTCCGCCAACTGGGGTTCGATGCACATCGCGGGCGGCGCGTCGGCTGCCTACCGTCGCGAGATCGACACCGCCGCGGACCCCGTGGCCAAACAGGCCGAGATCGAAGCACGGTTGCGTGCACTGGCGTCGCCGTTCCGTACTGCGGAGGCCACCGGCCAGGACATCATCGACCCGGCCGAGACCCGGCCGCTCATCTGTGAGTTCGTGCAGGATGCGCAGCGGGTGCTGGCGCGCCAACTCGGCCCCTCCCCGTTGGCCTATCTGCCCTGACGGGCGAGCCAATGCCCGATGGCCGCGGGTGCGGCAGCGCTAGCCGTCATCGAGGTCGTTGCATCGGACCGTGGCTGCGCCTGGCTGGCCAGCTCGGAGAGGCGTCGCAGGCGTCGGCATCGGTGGCTGTTAGTGGAGTGAGCGGTATGTACGGTGCGCGCGGGTGCGCGGTGCTGGTTGTAGTGCTCGAGGGCCCGGCTGTGACAACCAGGAGGTTGTCACCCGGGGAGGTCGCCTCTTCATGGCATTCAGTCGTTTCGATTGCTGGGTGCGAGGTCAGCCTATGCGTCTCGGGTAATCCGGTGGGTCCGACCGCTACGTGCCGGCGGGCCGCTGAGCCAGCACGGCGACCACGCGGCTGCACCCCGCGACCCATGCTTTGGCATCGGGCGAGACCCACCCGGTGACTTCGAGACAGTGCGCGTGTAGCACCTGAAGCGTGAGCTGCGTGTCCTTGAACGGCTCGTTGAAGATCTTCTCGTGGTGGCCGATTCTGTTCCTGAGACTTTGGACCGTCCGTAGGCCGCTGAGCTGTTGAGTCGCGCGATCGACTGCTCCAGGTAGGTCCGGAACAGCGGGTCGGCGAGCAGCCCCACCCCACCAACCCCACGACTGTCAATGGCCACCAGAAACTGCCGACTCGCGGCCATCAGATCCTTCGTCGTGGTGAACACTGAGGGTGGTGGATCCCCGAGTTCCGGCTTACCCGCCGCTCGCCGCGTTTCCGGCGTTCGGGGGCGCCCTCCGGCCGCTGGTGGCCGGCAATCTGTGGCGCCCGGTAAGGGCCGAACCCGTGCGAACGCGATCAGTAGTCGGCGAGGTATCGAGCGGTTGATATCGGGTGCCCCCGAACGGCACCTCGTGGGCACCCTCTGGGCCGCGCTACTCGCAGGGACCTGGCGGCTGACCGTCGTCCGGGGCGAACTCGACAACCTCGCCGCCCTCGTCTGTGTAGATCATTTCGTCACCTTGGACCACGGCTATCCCGCTGCCTACCCAGTCGGACGGCGTGTTCGTGGCATCGAGCGGCAGGTCAGGGAACCCGTCGACGCTTTCAGCGCGAGGGACCTCCCAAAGTCGGCCGTCCGCAGTGACCTGCTCGACTCCGCAATGCCAGAGGGTTACCGACAAGGCGATGCTGTCATTGCGATCGTCAGGGGTGCGCGACTCGATGGTGCTGGAGGTGCCCTGCGGTTCCTCCGCGGCCAACGGCTCCTCGCGATCGGCACCGCAACCGACCGCCAGCAACAGAACCATCAGAAACCACAGCAAACGCATGATCATCGGACGACGCAACGACATTGCTGGTTCCCAGCCACGCACAAAAGGTAGCAGGGACCGCTTCGGGTCCTCCAACAAGTGAGGGTCCTGACTCCCCAACCTGCCCCAGAACGCCGGATTGAGGACGCACACTTCGCGCCGACCGTAGGCCGCCACCAGCCGGTCGATAACCGGCGAACTGCAGCGCGGTTGGCGCCCGGGAACGGCGCTCGGGACGCGACGTCGGTGTGCACTGCTGGGTTGGGGCGTAGTCTCCGGTGCGTGCTTCGCCCGTTGGGGACGGTGACTTTTCTGTTCACGGATGTCGTGCGCCACGAGGCGCTTTTCTACCGTGTGGTGATGAAAGGGCACCACAGTTCGTTTGTCGCAGCAGACGGATTGAAGCTGAGGGCAGCCTGGCCTTTTGGAACGAGGAGGTTAGGTGGGAAGCAGCCCTGACAACGCCGG
>JANPEN010000082.1:0-9005 GCA_031422955.1 Acidimicrobiia bacterium | reverse complement strand
CCTGTTGGAAGGACCGTCCGGCGCTGAGGAAACGCTTACCCCGATGCTCCGCCACGCCGGCCAGGAAGGCTCGACGGAACTCATCGGCTTCGAACAGGCCGTGCAACGTCGTGCCGAACCACGCCCCGGCACGTACGCCGTCAACGCCATGGCCGTACTCGTCATCGAGCACCACGAACTGTTCGCCGCCGGTGTGCCGGACGCGTCCGTGGTGGATCTGGTAGCCGCGAACGGGATGGCCATCAACCGTGCCGGCCCGGAGCAGGGTGACCTTGTCGAAGTCGAAGTACGTGTCGACCGCCAACATGGCTAACGCCTCAACCCGTCCCGCACCGCTCTCGATTCGATCATGGATCGATTCGCCCATCATCTGGTAACCGGCGCAGATGCCAAGCACGACCGCGTCGCTGCGGGCAATGCCTTCGGCAAGCCCGTTCCGCCTCAGCCAGGCGAGGTCCGCCACGGTGGCCTTCGAACCAGGGAGCACGATGAGGTCAGGAGCGCCCAGACCGGCTCGATCGTGGACGTAACGCACGCGGACGCCCGGCTCCACCGAGAACGGGTCGAGGTCGGTAAAGTTCGAAATGCGCGGAAAACGGAGCACCGCGACATCCAGCTCGTCGGCCAGGGCCGGCCCGGCCATGACGATCGGCGCGTCGAGCGCCATCGAGTCCTCGGCGTCGAGTCCCGTACAGGCGAGCCACGGGATCACCCCCAGCATCGGTACTCCGGTGAGGGCCTCGAGCTGCGTGCAGCCGTTGAACAACAGCGCAGGGTCACCGCGGAGCTTGTTGATGACCAGCCCACGTACGCAGGAACGAAGGTGATCGGGCAACAGGGCAACGGTGCCGTAGAGCGCCGCGAACACGCCGCCAAGGTTGATATCGCCCACGATGATCGCGGGAATCTTGGCCTCGTGGGCGACACGGAGGTTGACGATGTCATGGTCGAGCAGGTTGATCTCGGTGGGGCTGCCGGCGCCCTCGCAGACCACGACATCGAATCGGCTCCGCAGCTCGGCGAGCGCGTCCAGCACGATCCCCAGCAGCTCGGGTTTAGCGGCGTGGTATTCGGCCGCGGTGAGCACCTTCCACGGCGAGCCGTTGAGCACGACCTGGCTGGTGTGCTCAGCCGTGGGCTTGAGCAGGATCGGATTCATGGCCACCTCGGGGCGGACCCCTGCGGCGAACGCCTGGATGCCCTGGGCCCTGCCGATCTCATGACCCGACGCCGTGACCACGGAGTTGAGCGACATGTTCTGCGCCTTGAACGGCGCAACTAGCACGCCTTGGCGGGCTAACAGCCGACACAGTCCCGCCACGATGGTGCTCTTACCCGCGTCGGAGGTGGTACCGCAGACCATGAGCGCACCGGCGAGGGACTTGTTCATGCCCGGGTCTCCTCGAGCTGTGCGGCAAGCCACTTGAGTGCGGCCTCGGGTGTGGCCACGGTGTCACCGGGCGGACACGGGGGGCGTGGCACCATTACGACGGGCAGCGATAGCTGGCGGGCCGCGTCCAGCTTGGCGCTCGTGGCTTGCCCGCCAGAGTTCTTCGATACGACCAACTCGATGTTGGCAGACCTCATGAGGTCCAGCTCCTCGGGCAGCGCAAACGGTCCCCGTGCTAGCACGACGTCGATGTTCGCGAACCCGACCGATACGGGTGGATCGATGGATCGCACGAGGAAACGGATCGCCGGGGAGCACGCCGCGAATGCGGGCAGTTCGTGTCGACCGATGGTCAACAACACGCGTCTCGCGCCGGATGCTTCAACTGCCTGGGCGGCGCCCGCCATGTCTTGGACGGGCAGCCATTCGTCCCCTGGCACCGCTTTCCAGGGCGGCCTGAGGAGACGGAGGGCAGCGACGCCGGCGGCGTCACTGGCAGCACGAGCGTGGAAAGGCATCTGATCCGCGAACGGATGGGTGGCGTCGATCACCGCGTCGATGCGCTCCGCTTCGAGATACCGTCCCAGACCCTCGACACCACCGAAACCACCGACGCGCTCCTTGATTGAATCGGGAAGACGGTTGCGCGAGGTGGTGCGTCCGGCGAAGGACACGATCACCTCGAGGTCGAAACCCAGCTGGGACAGCTGCTGCGCCAGTTGTGACGCCTCGCTACTGCCGCCGAGGACGAGCACCCGGCGCGGCCCCCGCGACGGCCTCACGGCATAACGACGTTGGAGCCGGAGCCGGGCCGCGGGATGGGCCACTCGAAGCGAGCGGCGGCGAGCTCGATAGGTTCGGGTTGTCCGACCGGATCCTCCCTGAACCACTTCTGCAGCGCCGCCACCTCGACGTCGTCCACGGCGGCGAAGTAACGGGCCGTCCATCGGGATCCCGTGGCGCGGGTGCGTACCACCACGACGTTCTTGCGGTCGCAGGGTCCGATGCAATTGGTCACTTTCACCAGGCCGCCCGCGTCGAGGGTGGCCGCGGTGATCGTCGCCAGATGGGCGGCGTGGTCGGGTCTGTCCTGGGTACCGCAGCAACAGCCGCGACAGACCAGCACCGACAGGGACGCGTCGCGCACGCTCACACTGCCAAGCTCTCGCGATCCGCTACCTCTCGAGAGGCTCGGAACACCACCCGATCGGCCAGCCACCCGAAGGTCGTTCCCAGGACGAGCCACAGCAGCGCGTTGCCAGCCAGTGCGTCCACCCGGAAGTGCCAAATGAGCGCGGCCGGTGCGTCGATCGCGTCCGGGTTCGAAGGAAGCAGCACATAGACGGCGGTAACCGCCGCCAAGTAGCCCCCGGCGGTGGGCGCGAATCGTTTCGCGCCGCTGAAGCCTCGCCTGGTGAGGTTCTTCCACAGCTCCCACGCCAGAGAGGCGAGGATGGTGGAGGCAACCATGAGCACCAGATAGGACGCCGTGCGCTGGCCGATGGTGTCGGGATTGCCGACCGCCGGTGGATTGGCCGGGTATTTGAGCATGGGCACGAGCGCCCAGGTCACGAAGCCGGCGGCGGCGACGTTGACGGATCTGGTGAAGGCCGAAATCGCCGGGAGCGAACGCCATAGGACGGCGCACGCGAACCCGAAGAGAACCCCGACAAGGACCCCGTAGAGGACTGCCCCGGCCATACCGCCGATGACCTGCGTGCCCCGGGAGAACATCTCCTCGTGCGCGCCGGTCTCGTGGGCAGCCTCCAAGGCTAAAGCCTTGCGGATCTGGCGCTCGGTGACAAGCAACTGGAAGATGGCCGCGGCCACGCCCCCGAGGGCGCCTGCGAGCGCGCCGCGGCTCAAGAATGCCTTGATGTCTGTCATCTAGGTGCCGCGGTTAGTGGCAGGGAAAGCCGAGTGCGTGGCGGCTGTCGTGGAACAGCTCGTGGATGGTCATCCATTGGGGGGTGACCAGCCCGTTTTCCTGCAGGATCACGTACGCGCCGAACAGCGCCGCGGTCATGACCAACCAGCTCCACCAGGGTATGGCGATCGCTGGACCGTTGTATGCGGGTTGAATGGGAATAGCCATATCTGTCGCTCCATGTTCTCGTGGATGGTGCGCAACCGGTCTCCTGGCTCAGGGATCAACGCTGCACCCACCTTCCCAGGCTTGCGCCCAGTGGCTCGTTGGGTGTCGCTCCCCCTTCACAGTGGCGAGTACCGCGCCGGATTCACACCGGCTTCCCGACATTGCACCCCGTACCCTAGCGGAAGCCGATCCAGGCGCCCCGTCCGTTAGGGCGCGGTGCGGGCGGGATGCTCGCCAGCCGGATAGGAGCGTGGCGTGTACACCGAACACGAAGTGGGTCGGTTGAGCGTGCGGGTGGTCGAGGACCCGATCACCACGATCGTGGTCATGTCGATCGAATCATGGTCGAGGCGATCGAGATCGGTGACGGTGACCTCTTGGTCCTCACGGCCGATGTGCCGGCCTACGATCACCGGCGTGCGCGGCACGCGGTGGTCCCCGATCACCTGCATCGCACGGGAGAACTGCGTGGGACGATGACGGCTACGCGGGTTGTAGAGCGCGATCACGAAGTCCGCCCCCGCGGCGGCATCGAGCCGGCGCTCAATGATGTCCCACGGCTTCAAAACGTCGGACAACGAGATAACACAGAAGTCGTGGCCGAGCGGCGCACCCACGCAGCTCGCCACCGCCTGCGCGGCGGTGATGCCCGGTAGGACCTCCACCTCGACCGTCCGCCATGCTAAAGGGTTGGCATCGAGCTGTTCGAGCATGACACTGGCCATGGCGAACACGCCCGGATCGCCCGAGGAGACAACGACCACGTCCCCGCCCGCTTCGGCGAGGTCGAGTGCGTGGCGCGCCCGGTCCGCTTCAACACGGTTGGTCGAAGCATGGCGACGGGCGTTGGTGGGCGTGGCGATCATCGCCAGGTACCGGTAATAGCCCACCAGGTCCGTCGCTTCGAGTATGCGACCAGCAACGGCGGGCGTGCACCAATCCGCCCGGCCGGGGCCGAGGCCGACTACGGAGACTCGGTTGGTCATTCCGCGGCCCGACGGCGTGCGTCCAGCCCGACTCCCGGGATCAAAACGAGCGAGAAGTACGGGGCGTCGACGCCTTCCGTTTCGGTGACGGGCAGGATTCGCTCGTCGACGCAGCTGGCTCGTTCGACGTAGAGGCTCCGCTCGGCGAGCCCGACGGCGCGGGCCGCGTCGCGGACCTCGCCCAAGTGTCGGCCCACCTTCATGACCACGGCTGCGTCCACGTTGGACAGGACATCTTTCAGTTGCTCCGGGGGAAGGACGCCGGGGAGCACCGTGAGGGTCTCGTTCATCGACACCAACGGGACGCCGGCCGCGGCGGTGGCGGCGGAGAAGGACGTAACGCCGGGGATCACGGTGGTGGGATATCTGTCGGCCAGGCGCTGATGGATATACATGTAGCTGCCATAGAAAAACGGATCGCCTTCGCAGACGACCGCGACATCGCGTCCCGAGTCAAGTTGCCCCGCGATCACCGCCGCCGATCGGTCGTAGAAGTCCGAGATCGACTTTTCGTAGACGCCGGGCTGAACCGTTTCGGTGGTGAGCGGATACTCCAGACGCAACACAATCTGGGAGCAGGTGACAAAGGACTCGATAATCGTCCAGGCATTGCCGCGACGCGACCGCGCCGCGAAATGGGCCACAACGGGGCTCGCCTGCAGGACCGCCCGGGCCTTCACGGTCATCAGATCTGGATCGCCGGGGCCCACGCCGACTCCGAAGAGGTGCCCGATGTTGGTTGCGTCCCCACTGGGCATGCTCATTGGGGTGCTCACTCCTTGCTGCTCGCCAGCGCGTTCACGGCAGCCGCCGCTATCGCGCTGCCGCCCCGGCGGCCGTGCAGGGTGAGATACGGAACGCCATGGGCAATGGTGGACAACGCGACCTTCGATTCGGCTGCTCCAACGAAACCCACTGGGATTCCGATGATGGCGGCAGGGCGGGCGGCGCCGTCGAGTACGAGCTCGAGCAGACGGAACAACGCGGTTGGGGCGTTGCCGATCACGGCAACCGCACCGTCGAGATCCTCGAGCCAGCGTTCAACCGCGACCGCCGAACGGGTGTTGCCGGCCTCGCGGGCGGCTTCGATAACGCCGATGTCGTTCAGACTGCAGCGCACAGGGTTGTCGGCCGGCAAGCGGCTACGGGTGATGCCGTGGGCCACCATGTTCGAGTCGCACCAGATCGGACGCCCCGCCTCCAGCGCAGCCCGCGTCGATACCGCCAGATCATTTGATGCCGCGATGGCGTGGACGATGTCCACGTCGCCACACGCGTGGATCATTCGTACGACCACCGGTTCGAGGTCCGAGGCCACCTTCGACAGATCTGCCTCAGCCCGGATCGTGGCGAAGGACCTGGTGTAAATGGCGGCGCCTTCGCGCTCGTAGTCGAGGGTGGTCATCGGAAGGTACCTGTCGGCTCGGCGAGGAGATGTCGGATCCCAGCGGGTGCGCCGCAGCCCTTGGAGCATCCGGAAAGGTGGAACCGCTCGGACGCGGCGAGGCTGTCGACCATCCGTTGCGCCTCCGCCCACGTGTCCCCGTGCGCAGCGGCACATCCCCTGGACCCGACACAGGCGGAGGCCGCGGCACGGGAATCAGTGGCATCGACCAGAAAACCGAGTGCGCCGAGCGCGCCGAGCAACGCACCCCCCTCCCCACCAGCCACGCCGCAGAAAGCGATTGAATGATCCGTCGTGAACCGAACCGCGGCCGCGTGCTTTTCGGCGAGGTCGGCCAGGTGGGCCAATGCCGCATGGTCGACACGGCCGAGGAACGGACCAGCCACGATATTGGTCCGCCCGGGATCGAGATGTGGGCTCCGACCGAGCACCCGCAGTACCGAACGGTATGGGTTGGCGCGAGGCTCATCGGTTGGTCGCGCCGCCGCGCCGACGCCAATCGGCGCGCTGACGCCAACCGCCGCGGCGACTCCAATTGCTGCGGCGACCTGGGCGAGACCGAGCCGGGCCACGACGGCATCCATTCGCCCGCCGTGGTTGGCGCAGAGTCGAACGGCTCGCAGCACGCAG
Source organism: Acidimicrobiia bacterium (assembly GCA_031422955.1). GTDB lineage: Bacteria > Actinomycetota > Acidimicrobiia > Acidimicrobiales > CAIXPF01 > CAIXPF01. Next base: position 2,499 of record JANPEN010000082.1, on the reverse strand, counting down.
TCGATGGGCGCCGTCACCGTGCCGATCGACCCGGTCAGTCCCCGCAGGAAGACCCCGAAACCCGTTGAGCTAGCGTGCAGGCGGAGATCGGCGTCCACATGGCTCAGCTCCCAGCTCCCGGCGTCGTCGATGACGATGCCGAACTTGGCGGGCACGCCACCAACATTCGCCGCCGCCATTTGCTCGACGATATTGGTGACGAGTTGCGTGGTGTCCGCTAACTGCCAAGGATCATGACCGGCGAGCGGGCTGGCGACCACCGCTCGCAGGGCGTCGATCCCAGCGTCCCCCGAGGACAGGGACCGTTCGACGAGCACACCCGCGGCGGAGGTGACGGCGCCGGCGGAGAGTCCGCGGATCTGCAAATTGGCTCGCGAGGTGAGGTCGATGAGGCCCGAGCCGAACTGCTGGGCCACCGCCGCTACCGTCCGCATGGCCGACGGGGAGACGTGGCCACCAGGAAGTCGGATGCGTAGCAGCCAACCATCGCCTGTTTCCATGGGGTCGAGCACCCCGGGACACCACCCGCGGGTGGACGGTCTCCCAGGTCTCGACACGATCATGGCCACTGCCGATCAACGTAGCACCTGGCATAGGGCAGCCCGCCCTACGTCAGGGTGGCAGTTGCTACGCTGCGGCCATGGCCCAACCGTCGCGGTTCTTGATCAACACCGGTACCGGCAAGGGCAAGACCTCCGCGTCCATGGGGGTGATGGCTCGCGGTTGGGCGAGGGGTTGGTCGGTCTGCGTGGTGCAGTTCCTCAAGAGCGAGAAATGGAAGGTTGGCGAACGCAAGCTGGCCGACCACCTCGGGGTGGAATGGTTCACCTTGGGCGACGGCTTCACCTGGGAGTCCACCGATCTCGACGAAACCGCGGCCAAGGGCCGCCACGCCTGGTCTGTCGCCGCGGAGCGCATCTCGAGCGGGAACTACGACTTGGTCATCCTTGATGAGGCCACCTACATCGTGAAGTACGGCTGGATGCCCGTAAGCGAGCTCGTCTCGGTGATCTCGGCCCGACCAGCCAAGACCAATATCGTCATGACCGGTCGCTACGCGGCACAAGAGTTGATCGACATCGCGGACACGGTGACGGAGATGACCAAAGTGAAACACGCGATGGATCAGGGCATCGGGGCCCGCAAGGGCATCGAGTACTGACCGTGCCCATGCTCCCGGCCCGATTTGTGGTGGCTGGCACGCACTCCGGCGTGGGCAAGACGACGATCGCCACGGGGCTGATGGCGGCGTTGCGCCGTGCCGGCCACCGGGTTGGCGCCGCCAAGGTGGGGCCGGACTTCATCGATCCCGGCTACCACTCGCTGGCGGTCGGGCGCCCGTCACGCAACCTCGACATTTGGATGTGCGGCGTGGACGCCATGGCCCCCCTCGCCGGCCGCGCCGGTGACGGCGTCGACATCCTCGTCATCGAAGGGGTGATGGGCCTGTTCGACGGCGCCGGTGACGGGACGCTGTCCTCGAGCGCGGACGTGGCCGCGGTGCTGCAGGCGCCGGTGATCCTCGTCCTCGACGCGGCATCAATGAGTCAGTCCGTCGCCGCGCTCGTCCACGGCTTTGCCACCTATGACCCGCGGACCCGACTCGCCGGGGTCATCCTCAACCGGGTCGGCAGCGTCGGACACGAAGCATTGCTACGTGAAGCGCTGGCGGCCCTACCCATCCCGGTGCTCGGGGTTCTGCGACGCGATGAGCGGCTCGGGTGGCGCAACCGCCATCTCGGCCTTGTCCCGGTCGCGGAGCGTTCCCCTGAGGTCGCGGCGTCCATCGATGTTCTCGCTGAGCTCATCACCGAGCAGTGCGACCTGGCCGCCATTGCTCGAATCGCGGCCGCCGCGCCGACGAGGGCGACAACGACGCCGTGCATGCCCGCGCCGGTGAGCGGGGGCCGTGTTCGCATCGCGGTTGCCTCCGGCCCGGCGTTCAGCTTCACCTATCCCGACAATCTCGAAGCGCTCGATGCCGCCGGTGCGGAGCTGGTGGCCTTCGACCCGTGTACCGCGTCGGCGCTGCCACAGGGGTGTCACGGGCTGGTGGCCGGCGGCGGCTTTCCCGAGGTCTATGCCCCTCAACTCAGCGCCAACGCCCCCCTTCTCGCCGACGTACGTCGGCGAATCGCGGAAGGACTCGTAACCTGGGCCGAGTGCGGCGGGCTGCTCTGGCTCTGCGCCGAGCTCGACGGTCAACCAATGGTCGGCGTCATCGCCGCCAGCGCTCAGATGACACCACGGCTCACCCTCGGTTACCGCACCGCTACCAGCGGTGTCCCCACGCCGCACGGCCCCGCGGGCACCGTCCTCCGCGGCCACGAGTTCCACTACTCAGCCACGGACCCGCCGGGTCAGCTTTTCACGCTCGTGGGCCGTCACGGCCGCGACTCAGGCGGCTTCGGCCACGGAGGACTGCTCGCCTCCTACCTGCACACCCACCTCGGCGCACGCCCCGAGGTGGCCCAATCGTTCGTAGCAAACTGCGCTGCC
>JANPEN010000081.1:0-9942 GCA_031422955.1 Acidimicrobiia bacterium | reverse complement strand
CGGTTGGGTCGACATGAATGCCTACCCCGACGCGGTGGCCGAGCCCGGGCTGGTCGTCTATCGCTTCGATGCCCCGCTGTTCTTTGTCAACGCGGACCGGTTCCGTGACCGCGTCGAGCAGGCCTTGATGGACAACCCCGGGAAGGAGGAGTGGCTCGTGCTCGACTTCGAGGGCATCGGCGCGCTCGATGCCACCGCGCTCGACACCCTCGCTGAACTTTTGACTCGGCTGGCCGAGCTCGACGTCGCCGTCGTGGCCGTCGCCCGCGCCAACAACAAGGTCCTGCACCGGCTCCGCCGGGCGGAACTCATCGAGCCGACCGGGCCGCTGCGCACCTTCCCCACCATCAACAGCGCAGTACGCGCCTATCGCCAACGGACCGCGAGTTGAAACTTCCCGGGACGCTACTTCGTGGACTCGACAGGCGAATACCACCCCGGGTATGGGCTCGGCTTTCAGCCTTTGGGGAGCTTGTTCATCTCCTCGATCTCCGCTTGTTGGGCGGCGATGATGGCGTCGGCGAGCTTGGCGACGGCGGGGTCGGATCCTTCGGCCTTGAGGGTCTTGGCCATGGCGATCGCGCCTTGGTGGTGCTCGATCATCATTTGGGACCACATCGCGTCGAAGGAGCTTCCCTGAGCGCCGCCGAGGGAAGCCATGTCGGCGGTGCTCATCATGCCTTCCATCGCCTCCATCTGATCGCCGGACATGTCCATTTGCATTGGCCGGCCCCACGCCTTCAGCCAGCCGCTCATCAACTGGATCTCGGGATCTTGGGCCGTCTTGACACGCGTGGCCAGGCCACGAACCTGCGCCGACGCGCCGACCGTTGGATCGAGCGCGATCTCAGCCATCTCGACCGCTTGCTCGTGGTGGGGGATCATGCCCTGGGCGAAGGTCACATCCGCGTCGTTGAAAGCGGCGTTAGCAGCCGACCCCACCGCGCTGGTGGCTCCCGCCGCGTCGGCTGCTGAGCCGTCGTCACTGCTCCCACACGCGGTGGCGACAAGCGCGACAGCCACCATGAACCCGGACAGCTTTGAGTATGTACGCATAACCCACGACCTTGTCTCGAACACGGATCTACTACGTACCGTAGTATACGGCACGGTCTTCATTCGCTCAGCGGCTCGTCGAACGTCACGGCGAGTTTGGTTCGGCAATCTGTACGACACCGGCTTCTCGGCCGACGGGAGGTGGGGACACCACCATCGCGGCGGTAACGCCGATCACCGCAAGCCCAACAATGAACTCTGTGCCCATGGCGCGGCGTAACGCCCACACGCCGCCCGGAGTCACCCGTGCCGGGCTGGAGAATCGACGTGCCACCCGCCCTCTGTTGATGTCCGCCACTCGCAGCAGCACACCCAGAAGAACCAACTTGAACAGCAGATAGCGGCCATGATCGGCAGACCACAATCGTTGCGGGGAGCCGGTCAGCCGAACTGCCTGCACCACCCCGGTGACCACCAGCACGCTGACCGAAACCATCGCCAGGCGAGCGAAACGTTGGACGCAAGCCACCATCTCTTCAACCCGGTTGGTGCTCAGACCGAGGCGCGAGACGGTGACCAGGCCGCCCAACCAGACCGCCGCGGCGGCGTGATGGGCGACGTCGATGGGCACGCCTACCAGCGGCCAGCGCATGGAACGGGAGTGCCCACCGTAGGCCCACGTGCCTAACAGCACGACGAACAGGACCGCCACCGCGGCCCACGGAACGTTCCGGTCTCGTTTCGGTCGAAACAACAACAGTGCCATCAGCGCGCCGGCCATCAACCTCACCACGAAGGCAACGCCGGCATCCGTTGTCATCGCCGTCCGCAACGACCCGAACGAAGCCCACGGCGCGGTGCCGCCAACATCGCCGGCGATAACGAACAACTGCACGACGGCCAGAACGGTGGTGGCGGCGATCGCGTAACCCGCCCAGCGGCGCACCGGTGGATGAAGCCACGAACCCGGCAGCAGCCACATCGCCGCGCCGAACAGGCCGCCCAAGCCGATCATGGCCACATAGGAAAGCCAGCGAAATGCCCACCGTGCGCCCGAAGGCATCGACCACAGATCGGCGAACCGGGCCCGGTTCGCCGTCGACACACTGAAGTTTTCGAGTGGGTCCGACGGAATCCCCGACGCGATCGCCGTTGTCGGGGGCACGGCGACCGCCACGCTGAACGCCACTCGCCCAGTGATCGGGTGACCGTCAGGACCGACCAACCGCCACCGTACCGAGACCGCTCCAGCCAGGGCAGGCAGCGCCACGACGACTTCAGTGTCACCGGCTGGGCCATAAACGAAGCCTGACAGCTGTGAACGCACGCCTGACGCGTCGATCGCCTCGGCCGACAGCGTTTCCAACGGTACCGCCTTGCCGAACCGGAACGTCATCTCCGACGGAACGCCCTCCAACACCGCTCCGTCAGGCGGATCCGAACCGGCCAGGCTGTTGTGCGCCCCAGCCGGCGCGGCGACGCCTAGCACGCACACCGCCACTCCCACCACGAGTAGAGCTAGAGAACAGAGGCGTCGTCGCATAGGCAAAAAGGGGCCGCAGCTCCCTAGCCGGGCAAACTACGTCGTGTCATACTCTAGTGCGTGGTGTGGTGGAGAGCCGCCGGGGTGCGGTTCGTTGCGCCGGGACGTAGATCAACCGGGACAGATGGCGGCGAACACGACGCCAAGATGGTGCAGTTGCACCGTCGCGGACGCTACCGCGGTGGCGACGACCACCCCCGCAAACGCCGCCCACGACCAGGCTTCACCGTTGCTTATGGGTGGCCGCATCAAGGCCTCGACACGAGCCGGTACATCGGCGCCGAGCAAGCTCATCACTGGCACCGGCCCGTCATGGGCCACCAGGGCCGCACGGGCCACAGCTCCCGCCACAACGAGCCGGTCCCCGAGCGCGCCGGCGGCATCTTCGTCGGCCCAACGCTCCAGGGCATGACGCAACTGCTTCACCGCAGGTGCCAACACCGCAACACCAGCTGCGAGAGAGCCAACCACCAGGAACCGGTCATGACGATGACGGAGATGGGCGTGCTCATGAGCCAACATCGCCCGGCATTCCTCTGCACTCAACGCGGCCAGCATGGCGGTGGAGACCACGACACCACCAGCCCGGCCGGTCTCCGCGAACGCAACCGGCCGCTCCACGTCAACAACACGGACCCTTCCCGCATCGCTGCCTCGTCCACGACGCCACATCCGCACTACCCGCCCGGCCCGCGCCGTGGCCCACAACGCGGTCGCCAACGCCGGCACGCCAACCCAACGCGGCAAGGGGTGATGCACCCCGAGTGCTTCACGGCACCAACCGAACAACTCCCCGGCAACGGGCTCGTGAGCCAAAAAACCCAGCGCCACTGCCCACGAGGCGACCAGCACGGTCCCAAAAACCGACCCGATGGCGGCGGCAGACAGCCAAGCCGAGTGCCGAGGCCGCAACCGGTTCCCGATCACCGCCACGACAACGGTCGCCGCCAGCGCCAACAGCAACGGAGCGAACAGCCCCATCACCGGCGCGGCCCACCAGACTCGCCGAGAAGCCGACGCAATTGGCCCACATCACGCTTCGACAGCGAGCCCACGAACCCCGCCAAAACCGAAGCCCGATCGCTCACCGCCGCCAACGTCTGCGTCATCTTCTGCGTGGCGAGCTCGCTCTCGGTAAACGCCGCACGATACGCATAGGCCCGTCCCTGCGCGACGCGTCCCACCAGACCCTTCTTCCACAAACGGGTCAACACCGTCATCACCGTCGTATAGGCAAGCTTCCCGCCAAGAACCTCATTCACCTCGCCAGGGGTGAGCGGATCATCCGCGTCCCACAGCACCCTGAGGACCTCTGCCTCCAACGCCCCATCGGGTCGCCGCTGCGCCACTGGCCCTCCGTCGGTTCTGCTGTTCACGGTTCTTCTGTTCACCGTCCTGCCCGCCGAGTCTATCCTCGCCGCCACAGCAGATCTGCCGCCAGTGGTGGCCTCCGTTGTTCATTGCACGTAGGACAACTCCGTCGCCATCCCCGCCTCGAGGTGGTACGTGTTGTGACAATGCAACATCCACTGACCCGGGTTGTCGGCCATGACATCCACCGAGGCCGCCTGCATCGGCCGAACGAGGACCGTGTCCTTACGGGCACCGCGCTCGCCCGCTAACGCGAACGTGTGGCCGTGCAAGTGCATCGGGTGCACCATCATCGTCTCATTCCGGAAAACCAGGCGGACACGCTCACCGGACTCGATCTGCAGCGGCCGATGATCCCCGAAGACCCGACCATCTATCCCCCACCGGTAGTCCATCATTGACCCCGTCAGACGCACGTTTACTGTCCGATCCGGCGCCGCAGGCTCGAACGCCACCGCTTCCGTCGCCCGCGCCGTACCGACATCAAGCACCCGGCGATCGTGTTCAGCCAACCGATCCGCAACCGCCGGTGTGGCCATCACACTGTCCGCGGTGCGTAACCACGCCAACGCCGAGGCGTTCTTGCCCTCCGCCACCGCCACAATGGGCCACACACCCGAGCCTGGCTCGACCACTACATCAACCCGCTCGCCCATCGACAGCGACACGGTATCCACCTCCACCGGCTCGATCGGGAAGCCATCGAGGTGAGTCACCACAAGAACCTGACCACCGACCGCAACCCGATAGATAGTGTCGGAGGCCGCGTTGATCAGCCGCAACCGGATGCGGCCACCCGCGGGCGCCGCCACCGTCATCGCATCCTCAGGAGGGCGTCCATTGACCAGATGCAACGGGTACACGACGTCACCGAGATCTCCCATCGAACCCATCCCATCACCACCCGTCATGCCGCCCATGCCGGCCGTGCTGCTCGTGCCGCCACCGTGCATGTCCCCCATGGCGCCCATGGCGTTGCCGTTCGAGAGTTCACGGAACGTCTTTTCGGGGCTGGCCCCGTCGATGCCGTCCAACCAGTCGTCCAACACCAGCACCGATTCAGTGTCGTAGCGACCCGGTTCGGCCGGGTCCTCCACGATGAGCGGGGCATACATGCCACGATCGAGATCCAAACCCATATGAGGATGAAACCAATAGGTTCCCGGATCGGGAACGACGAACCGGTACAGGAAGGATTCCCCCGCGGCAATGGCCAGCTGCGTCATGCCTGCCACGCCATCCATGTCATTCCTGATGGCCAAGCCGTGCCAATGAATCGTGGTCGGAGCGCCCAACTCGTTACGAAACCGCACCTCCAGCTCGTCACCGGCCCGCAATCGGATCTCCGGGCCCGGCACCAACCCCCCATAACCCACCGTCCGCACGACCCGCCCCGCCAAATCTACCGATAGGACCCCGGCCACCAGCTCCACAGATTTGCGAACGCCACCCACCGCTGAACGCTGCCGTTCCCGCTCCGCTACGGACGGGTCCGACGCCTCAACCAGCCGGCGGGGCTCATCCGAGCCGCGGCAACCGCCGAGCCACAAGCCGGCCACGCCCGCACTCGACGCCACCAAAAACCGGCGGCGAGTCCACCCCGAATCCGTCCACATGCTCCACCCAACCCTTCATTCGATCCACCTACGACATATCGTAGTTGCCTGAGACGACTGCAGACCGAGGGAGCCTGCTCCTACAATACGTCGTACGAAAGGATAACGAGCATGACCAACCCGGGCAACGGAGACCGATGAGCAGCCTGCGGGACTCTTCCAGTTCAAAGATTATGGTCCTCGTATTCGGACTCGCCGCGGCAATAGCGCTGTACTTCGCTCTCGCCATGCCCGGCATGGATCATTCGACATCGACTAGCTCGATGTCCAGCACCCAACACAGCACCCGAGCGCTCCCTCTCGGATGGGTCCGTCAAGACGTAGCGGACTTTGATCGGACCGTCCGGGATGGCGCCTACCTGGTGATCAACGTCCATATACCGGATGAGGGCAGCATCGTCGGCACGGATGCAGCCGTTCCGTACACCGATATCCTCAACAACTCGTCACTCCCCGCCAATCGGGGCACACCAATCGCCCTCTATTGTCGCAGCGGCCGCATGTCCACTATCGCCGCTCGAAGCCTCCTCGACGCGGGGTACACCGATGTGGTCGAGCTCGAGGGCGGCATGGACGCATGGCAACAAGCGGGCAATGCACTGCAACCGTGAGCCTCGTGCCGGATGACGCCTACATCGACCCTGCTGGCCCTCAAGATCCGCTGCGATCATGTCGATATGCTCGGAGAGCAAGGAGTGTCGACCGATGCAGCGAACGGCGGAGTCGGTGCAGCACTGGTTGGGGAAAAACCCTTCCCTCGATGAGCTACAAGCGAGGTTCCCCCTCATCTGGGAACCAGTCGCCCACAACATCGCTGACGCCTTGTCGCGCCAGGACTACGACGCGTTAACGGCGATGACGGTCGCCGCCTCCCAGCCCGGGTCTCGGAAGCGACCGAGATCCAAACAGGACTATGACGCACTCGTGCAGGGCGAGGTCCGTCGTCGGATGACCACGGCGGCGTTAGCCCAAGCACGGTTCTCGCTGGCCACCGGCGTGGCTGACGGGCCGGTCCGGTTCAACTGGTTCAATGGCACGGTCCTGCAACGGTTGCTTTTCGCCCACGATCTCGAACGCAAGCCGGTCTCGCGGTTCTGGTTTCGCCTGTTTTGGCCGCTGCTCTCCCAGCGCCGGTTCCTCATGGCCCTCGTGCAGCCCAAGGGCATCTACTGCTTCTACTCAAAACAGCTCATCTCCGGGCTGGCTGAGTTGATCGGCACGTCGCCATGCCTCGAGATCGCCGCCGGCGACGGAACACTGTCCCGGCTACTTACTGAACACGGCACCAAGGTCACCGCGACCGACGACTACAGCTGGAAGGACCGGGTGCAATTCAACGACGCGGTCCTTCGCCAAGAAGCCACTACCGCGCTGCGTGTTCACCAACCGGAGGTGGTGATCTGCTCCTGGCCGCCGGCCGCCAACCGCTTCGAGCGCGCCGTGTTCACATCGCGCAGCGTTCAGCTGTACGTCGTCATCAGCACCCGACACGAGTTCAGCTCCGGGGACTGGGTCACCTACCGCAAACAGCAAGGGTTCGACTTCGAAGAAGTGCCTGCCCTGAGCCGCCTCGTGCTCCCGCCTGAGCTCGACCCTGCGGTATACGTGTTTCGACGCAAGCTCAGCTGACCTGACCCCGACCCTGTGACACCCAACATCGTCCTCGTTAGCTCCGCCCTCGCCGGACCCACCATTCAGGTGCCGGTGGTGGACCAGTGCCACGGTTCGCTGGGCAGGTTGTAGAACCGGTATCGCCCGGCGTTGTTGTCGAGCCAGATGAACGCTGGGTCGGATCGGCTGCGGATGAGCTCCCCATCGGAGGTGAAATCGATGGCGAGGCCTTGCTCGTGCATCGAGCGGCCTGGGCGGGCCACGGGCGGGGAGCACTCCCATGAAGGCATCTCCCAGATCGCGTAGTCGCTGGTCCCACAGACCTCCATGCGGATGGCGATCTGCTCGTCGGAACTACGCCAACCGCCACCGTTGAGGGTGATGCCATCGGCGTCCGCAGCGGCAAGCATGGCAGCCAGTTGGGCCGCGATATCAGCGTGGACTTGAATGCCCCCCACCGTGGCGAGGGGAACGTTGCCGCCCGACCGGCGCGCCACCGCCGGCGCTTCGCGGCTGACCCACCCGTTGCGGGCAGCGCTCGCGGTGGCCTGCGCTGCTTGTGCTGCCAGCGCGGACTCGCGTTTGGTGATCTGCGCGGCGAGGTCGGCATCGCGTGCGGAGAGCGCCGCTGCTTCGCCGAGCAGGTGGTCCAAGCGGGTGGCGACGTCGCCGACGAGGCTGGCCTGCTGGTCGTAGGCGGTGTTCACCTCGGCGAGGCGACGCTGAGCGTCCTCGCTCTGCTCACGAGCCTGGCGTTCTGCCATCGACGCGTTCGACTCAGCTGCTGCCAGGGTCAGACGGGCGACGCGCAGGCGGTCGAGCGACTCGGTGCCGGACTGCACCGCCACTCGGCCGAGGACGCCTCGCACCTGCGCCTCTCCCGGTGCGGAATCGAACAATCCCTGCATGTTCTCGATGTCGGGTCGCACGTAGCTGCGGATCGCCGCCTCCAGCAGCTGAGCCCGCGCGTCGGCAACCGCGCCCTGCGCCGACGCGAGCGCGGCGCGGGTGTTGCGCAGCGCCACGTCCGCACCTGCTGCCGCCCGCATCGAGTCCTCGGCTCGGAACTGCTGATGCTCCAACTCATCAGCCACCGACGCGAGCGCAGCGCTGACCTCTTGATCAGTCGCTCTCATCGCGTCGATGTCTACCGCCAGGCTTCCCTGCTCATCTTGGACCTGGCGGCTCTCCCCATCGACACCGCCCTCCTGCGCCCCTGAGAACGCAGCCGGGGTCATGAACCCCAAAGCCACCAGCAGCGACACCAGGCGCCTCCCCCATCCAACGCTCCCACCGCGCCGCCGCCCCACAGGCCCGCCGGCCCCGTGGGATCCACTCCCTGCCAGCGCGACCACCACAACCCAAACGGCGCGGCTGCGCCGACGAATCTCAGGGCGCTCCAGCACGTCCTCCACCGTAGTCAGTGAGCGGTGAAGGCCCGGCGGGCGCGGTTGGGAGCTGAACTCGAACAGAAGCCGGCAGAAACGAGCGTGGACCCTCCACTCGGGGAGGGCGCGCCGGTTCCAGAGCGGCGGGCCACAGTCCCAGCCGGGTCGGGGTTGGGGTGCGAATCGTCGGCCCGCGAGTCGATGGCGCGAGGCGCCGCGCCGGGGGGTGGGTCACGAGTTGGTCCACGTGCTGCCGCCATCTCGGCTGGCCTCGACGCGCACAGCAAGGCCTTCGTGGATGCCGGCGTAGAGCACGTTCGGGTCCTCGGGGGCGACCTCGATCAGAGAGGCACCCTGGGGGACGGGGACGCGGTTCCAGCTGCGGCCGCCGTCGGTGGAGCGGGCGGCGCCCGCTGGTCCTGACGCAACCAGCACATCGAGGCGCGGTCCACCTCGGGACAGCCACGTCGCGCCGCGTAGGCCGGAGTCGAGGCGTTTCCAGCTGCGCCCCCCGTCGCGGCTCTCCGCGACACCGGCTTGGGCGTCGGCCACGAACAAGTGCGTCTCGTCACCGGGGTCCACGACAATCCGACCGAAGAGCGCCTCGCCCTTGTTGGCGGCGCGGACCTCCCACGTACGGGCGCCATCGGATGAGGCGAACACGCCGCCGTCCGCGGCATAGCCGTACAGGACGGTGGGACCGGCACCGAAGGCATGCACGTCGGTGCCGGGCAGCCCGGTGTTGGTGCGCCGAAAGGTGGCTGCGTTGTCCTCGGAGCGGCTGAGCCCGGGGTGACCGCTGACATAGGTGGCACCCTCGGCGAAGGCCCATCCCATGGCGTCGGCGTCGTCGAGAGAACTAACCCGGGTCCAGCTCACTCCGGCGTCCTCGGACACGGAGACGGCCTGATGGCCGCCGACGAAGAGCCGCCCCGACGTCGTGGGGTCAGCGACCAAGGAATGGAAGTCCGGGCCCGTGACCCCGGCGGCGCCGCCTCCGGGGACCGCGGGCGGGTCTTGACCGCGTCCACGGGAGGCGAGCAGCACGACCGCACCGAGCGCGATTACGGCGACGGCCGCGACGGCTGCGACGGGGAAGCCATAGCGGGCGAACCACGACGCGTTGGGCGCCGTCCGCCTCGAGCCCCGTGGCGGCGGGGTCGAAGCCTCCAAAGACCCGAACCGTGACATCAGCCCCAGTCTTTGCTACGACGAACGCGTAGTACAAGCCCGGGGACGAGGCGCTACCCGCGCCCCAAAATCACAGGAGCGGTTCGGGCCGGTCGAGCCCCAGCTAGCGGTGCGACCACACCGGTCGCCGCTCACCCACCCTGTCACCTGGGCCGTGGTTGCGGCGGTCGTGGTGCTGGTCGGGTGGGCAGTGCTGCGCACTAAGGGGAAGGACGCAGGGGCGAGT
>JANPEN010000080.1:0-2102 GCA_031422955.1 Acidimicrobiia bacterium | reverse complement strand
GAAACGGCCTTGCGCGCCGCCGGGCTCACCACCCAAGACGTGGTCAAGCTGAACTACTACATCGTGGGCTTGGACCCCGACAAGGCGGCCCAGTTCGGGGCGGGAGCGGGGGCGGCCAAGGCGGCCGGGGTGCGTATCCCCAAGGCCGCGGCCACCATGATCGGGGTAACCGCGCTGGCCGACCCCGCCTACCTGGTGGAGATCGAAGCCCTCGCCGTGCGCTAAAGCGGCCGACGACTGGTGAGCCTCGCCCGCCGTTGGTGGGCCGGACCCGGACTACCGGACCCTGGCTACCGGGCCCGGACTACTGGAGCCGGACTACCGGAGCCGGACTACCGGACCCGGAACACCTCGACGTCGCACCGGACACCGGGGGCGCGAGCCAGCCGGGCATCCCCGGTGACCAGGGGGCAGGCGAGGGCTTCGGCCAGGGCCACGTAGGCCGCGTCGTAGGCGGTGACGTTGGCCCGCAGTTCGTAGGCGCGCTGCATGAGGGCGCCGACTGGGAAGCGGGTGAGGGGCAGGGCCAACAGGTCATCAATGGCATGGCGGAACCGTATGGCCGTGAGGTCACCGGCGACCCACCGCTTGCGGAGCACGGCAACGGTTTCGACGTCGGCGAGATCGGGGATTGACGCCTCAATCGCCGCCGCCAGACGTACTCGGGCTGCGCTGCCGATCGGTCCATCGTCGGCCACCACGTTGGCGAGGACGGAGGCGTCGAGAACGATCACCGTGTGGAGCGTTCCTCATTGAGGTCAGCAACCGCCGTGTCGAGCCCGACCCGCCCACCCCGGCGGCGGGCTATGCGGTCCAGAACCTCTTGCATGGTCGGCGCCGTGGCCAGCCGGGTGAGCTCGGTGGTGAGGTACTGCTGGAGGGACTGGCGGGCGGCTTCGGCGCGTTGTTGGAGCTTGGCGTGAATGTCATCGGGGAGGTCGCGGACCAATACGTTCGCCATGCTTGCATTATGATAGCTCCCCGTGCCGGGGGCAAGGGGTTTGTGGGCTTGGGCACCCGAGCGGGGTTCCTGCGATGATGCCGGGGTGGAAGCCAACGCTGCAGTGCAGCAGCTCATCGACCAACAGATCACCGACGGTCGCCAGATCGGGGCGCAGGTGTGCGCCTATGTGCACGGGGAGAAGGTCATCGACGTGGTGGCCGGCACCCGCGGGCCCAACGACCCCCGCCCCGTCGAGGCGGATTCGCTGTTTCTCAGTTTCTCCACCACCAAAGGCATCACCGCCCTGGTGCTGCACCAGCTGGCGGACCGCGGTCTGATCGACTACGAGGCGCCCGTTGCCCAATACTGGCCGGCCTTCGCCGCCCACGGCAAGGACCGCCTGACCGTCGGCCAGGCCATGAGCCACCAAGGCGGCCTACACGCCCTGCCCCACCCGGTCCTGCCCGAGCACCTGACCGACTGGGACGCGGCCATCGCCCGTATTGAGAACGCGGTTCCGGCATGGGAACCGGGCACGGCCACCGGCTATCACGCCGTCACCTACGGATGGATCGCCGGGGGGATCATCCAAGGGGCGTCGGGCCGTTCGGTGGCGGACCTTCTGCGCACCGAGATCGCCGAACCGCTCGGTATGGCGGGGGAGATGTACATCGGCATCCCCGCGGACCCCGAAGTGGAGGCTCGCCTCACCACCCTGGAGATCGTGGCCGCCGGGGACGGGATGCCCATCCCCGATGACGCCGAGTTCTACCAGGCCATGCCCAAGCCGATCTGGCCTCACTTCAACGAATTACCGTTCCGCCGGGCCTGCATGCCCGGCGCCAACGGCCATTTCACCGGGCGGGCGTTGGCCAAGATGTACGGGGCGCTGGCCAACCGCGGGATCATCGACGGGGTGCGCCTGGTCAACCCCGAGCGCATCGCGGCCATGCAGCATTGCCGCACCGACGCCGTTGACCGGGTGCTGATGGCCGCCCTCCGCAAGAACACCGGCTTCTTCCTGGGCGGCCTCGGTCCCGACCTGGCCGGCAACCTGGTGCACGGCCCCATGGGCGCCCGGGAAAGCGCCTTCGGTCACCCCGGGGCGGGTGGCTCCGTCGGTTTCGCGGACCCCGAGATCGGTCTTGGGGTCGGGCTC
>JANPEN010000079.1:0-3426 GCA_031422955.1 Acidimicrobiia bacterium | reverse complement strand
AGAGGACACCTGCGGGACCTGCAAGTCTGGTGAGCGTGAACGGATGCTCGGCGGCTCTCGATCAGTGGTGTGGCCCGGGGCTTGCTCGCCTGGCTGAGCTGGAGGCAGTCCACGCCAACCTGACGGGCTCCGGTTCGGGGCGTCGGTGGGGCACGACCCAGCTCAACCGAAGCCTGTTCCTGGCGTTGGTCGCCCAGTTCCAGAGCTTCTGTCGAGACCTCCACGACGAGGCGACCAGAGTTCACGTCGACGCCGCGATCGCGGGGCAGCAACAGACGCTCCACCTGCTCATCCGCCGGGGTCGGAAATTGGATACCCACAACCCCCGACGCTCCACGCTCGGCCACGACTTCGGGCGCTTGGGCTTCAGCCTCATCGACGATCTCAAGGCGGCCGGGCCCGCGACCGTCGAACAGCTCGACTCGCTTGACCTGCTTGTGGACTACCGCAACGCCATTGGCCACGGCGACGAGGCGAGGATCGGTGGATTCGAGGCGTCAGGTCGGATCAAGGCCACCAAGAAGTCATACCTGCAACACCGACGGTCACTCGAAGCCCTGGCCGGTACAATCGATCTCACCGTCGCCGCGGGTCTGGCCCGCGTCCTCGGCACACCCGAACCCTGGTGAAGGAGGAACCATGAAGGACGATCTCAAGGTAGGCGATGTAGTGGCGTTCCTGTGGGGCGTCGCCGAGGTCCGAGGGACCGTGGCCGAGGTCTATGGCCAGAAGGGTCACCGCCAGGTCGTGATTGCCCTTGACCCCGACGTGACTGGCTACGTGGTTGACGAACCCACCACCGTCAGCCTCCCGATCGAGGATGTCCGCCGCGCTGTAGCTGCGTAGCTGGGGCGCGATCTCACGAGCTGGAGATCGACCATCCCGCTCGCGGGAAGGTGTCGCTGGAGTCGGACTTCGTGTGAAGTTAAGGCGTTGCGAGCACCTCAGCTGGGTGAACCCGTATCGTGAGGGCTGACCGAAGCGTGGTGACCCGATGGACGATCTTGATCTCGTAGCCGACCTGAACGCCCACGATGACGAGGGCCTCGGCTGGTCGACGCTGCCTGATTCCTACGCGCCCGAGAGGGTGCGGTCGGGTGCGATGCTGCTCGCTGGCAACAGTCAGGCCCGGGCTGTGGTCCGCGTCGTGGCCGTCGACGACGATGGTCAGGTCCACTTCTCGATCCTGCCCGGCTCGGTGTCGAAGAACCGCCATCTGCTCGATCGCACGGTGGCCTGAGCTTCTACTGTGCGGGCCGGTAAAGGACCACACGCAGGGGTACGGACCGAGAGGTCCGATGCGCGAAACCCCAGCTCAGCGGTACTTAACGACACGCCGAGGGACGGGCTGGCACCCTGGTCCGCGGGCTCATAACCCGAAGGTCGCTAGTTCTACTCCTGCACAACCTTTGACGATTCCTTCTTCGGAACGCCTTGTGTTGGAGCCGATGCGATGCTGACTCGAGTTGGCCACTGTGGCGACGGCTCTGACGCTCAAGTCGTTGGCTGGCCTCCTTTCGGGCCGTGGACTTTGTTGCCGAGGTGTTGGGCGGCGGCTTGGTCGGCGGAGCGGCGGCGGCTGGAGTAGTGCTGCAGCATGACCTGCACGGTGTGGCCTTGGCGGCCGCTGACGGTGGAGGGGTTGAAGCCGGCGTCCATGAGCTCGGTGCTGGTCCATTTGCGCAGGGCAAGGATGGTGGCGTCGAACTCGCTGGGGTGGATGCCCAGGGCCTTGCGCAGTTGTCGCATGCGGCGGGTCATGAGCTCGGGTCGCATGGGGGCGCGGCAGGTGGGGTCGAGGCTGAACACGAAGCCGTCCTCGGCCACGGTGACGCCGCAGGTGGCGGCGCGCTGGTCCATGTCGGCGAGGTGCTGGCGGAGCAGGCCGATGGTTGCGGGGTCCAGGCTGACGGTGCGGTTGCGGTTGGTCTTGGTGGGTTTCTCGACCACGATCCCACCAGCGTCGTTGATGGCGGTATCCACCACCAGCTCGTTGCGGTCGAGGCGGAGGCGGTTGCGACGCAGGCCGGAGAGCTCGCCGCGGCGCATCCCGGTGGTAGCGCCGAGTTTGAGGACCGGGGCGAGTTCGGGGTCGTGGTCCTCCGCGCCGTGGAGTAGCCGGAGCAGTTCGTCGAGTTCGGGGGTGGCGGTCGGTTTGGGGGAGCTGGAGCTGGTGGGCAGCTCGAAGCGGTCGACGGGGTTGGCGGCGACCTTGTAATGGCGTTTGCCCCACTTGTAGGCCCCGCTGATCAGTGCCCGAGCGTTGTTCATACGGCTGTCGGACATCCCGGCGCGACGCATACGGCCGAACGCGTTGTCGAGCGCTGCGCCGTCGAGCCTGGCCGCTTTCATGTGCCCGATGTGGTCTCGCAGCCAGTTGTCGTAGACCTCGTGATAGCCGACCAAGGTGGAATGCTCAAGCCCGCGTTCGTCTCGGGCGAACGCGAGGTACCACTCAACCAGTTCGTTGACGGTCAAGTTCCTCGAACCATTCGTCGACGCGACCGGGCTTTCGGCCACCTCTGCGACCAAGGCGGTCAGTGCCCGGGTTGCGTCCGCCCGGGTGCCTGTCACGGTGCGGTAGATCCGCCGCCTTCGGCCGTCACCGCCGCGGCCAGCATCGACGGTGAGCTTCCAGGTATCGGGTCCGAGTTGGCTCATCGAGCCGCTTCCGCGGGTTGAGCGGCGGCCGATGTCCTTCGCTTTCGACTGCTTCAGGTGGAGATGCTCGACGCGAACGCAGGCCGGTTCGGCGGGGCAGGACAGGACCTTGGCGCCTTCCGGTACGGTCCCATTGGCCCGTTCCCAAGCGATCCGTGCCGCCGTGTGCAGCTTGCCGCTAATTCGTACCTGTCCGGCGCCGCGAGCGGATTTGCTGCCTGTCCAGAGGTGGTGGCAGCCCGATCGGTCGATCTTGGACTCAAACGGGTCCGCGGTCTGCCCCACCGGCGCAGTCTATCGGGGTGTCTATCAGCCGGTCTATCGCGCCGTTGGCGCCAAACTTTCTGCCAGGTGATCCACTGCTCCGGGCGTCCACTGCCGCCTCTGACCTGCATGTTTGTGGTGCGCCCCCTGGGATTCGAACCCAGAACCTGCGGATTAAGAGACCCGAAAGGACGCTCCAGCGGGTGGGATCTGGTGCGCTCACGTGGGGTTCTGTACGGATGCTCGTCCGTCTAGCGCGGTTTGGTGTGGTCCAGTCCGTGGAGTTTGGCGCCTAGTTAGGCGCCAAGATCATCGGGGGCATCCGCCGGCCGATGGCGGAGGGTAGTTCTGGGCGCGCGGTCAGGTGGCCGTGGCCTGCTCTTGATCTTGCTTGCCGGCAGCGATCTGGCCGACTTGGAGGAGCGGTGGCGTTGAGCTACCTGGCTGATACCAGTGTGCTGACTGCGCTGGCCCTGCCGGCTGAGTCTGCCAAGCATCCAC
>JANPEN010000078.1:0-3527 GCA_031422955.1 Acidimicrobiia bacterium | reverse complement strand
GGTCAGTCCCCACCTTCCCACCGCCGCCCGCACCGGTGGGTACGGTACCGGTTGGTACGGTTCCAGTTAGTACGGTTCCAGTGGGTACGGTACCGGTTGGTACTCCGCCGGTGGGTTCCGTGCCGCCCGGATCCCCGTCATCGCTGGGTCTCAGGCCTGGTTCCTTTCCTCCCCAGGGGGCGTTACCGGTGGCGGACCCCGCTGCCTTCCGGCCGGTGCCGGGTAGCGCGCCAGGGCCTGGCTCGGGCGGGTTCGGGCCGCCACCGGCGATGGGTTACGTCGCCCCTCCGACCGGCGGCGGGGCTGGCTACCCGCCTGGCTACCCCGTCCAGGGTTACCCCGGCTCTGGCTCCGGGCCCGGCTCTGGCCCTGGTTCCGGTCGATCGAATCGGGCCCGGCTCCTCTCGGTGGGACTCGCGGTCGTTGCCGTAGTGCTGCTGGTTGGGGTAGGCGGTGTGGTGCTGGCCCGCAGCGGCGACCAGCCTTCAACCAACCGCGAAGAATCCTCTACCACGGCCTCCCGCTCTCGTTCTACCCGGGAGCAAGCCACCTCGTCCAGCGTGTTTCGCGACACCATCCCCTTGAACAGCACGGTGCCCCGCACGACGAGAACCGGTACCACCCCTCGCAGCGGCCAGCCCAGCGCTGAGCAAGTGGCCGCCGCTCGCCTGACCAGCGCTGAGATCGGGCCCGGCTACGTGGCGGTGGACTACGGGCCCGACGAGCCCTTCTGCGAGCAGCCGGTGGTCATCACCTCGGTGTTACGGGCGTCCGTCGCCTACGAAAGCTCGGCGAACGCGACGCGGGTGGATAACGACGTGCAGTCCTTCACCGACGCGGCGTTGGCCGCCGCTGACCTCGATGCCTCGCGGGCCTTGGTGGAAGGCTGCCCCATCTCCACCGCCACCTTCGACGGGGTGAAGTATGTCATTGGCATTCTCCCCTACCCCGGTAGCCCCACCTACTGCGATGACACCTTCGTCGCCTTACAGGTGGCGGTGGGCGACACGGTCACCTTGTCCCGAGCAATCGGGGCCGTGCGGTGTGGTCGAAACCTTGTTTCGGTAGGCTTCGGCGTGATTGGAAGAGAGTTTTCCACTGCCGACGAGGAGGCCTTCAACGCCTTGCTCGAGGTCGCCGCCAACCGGCTGGCCGAGTTGCCCCGATGAGCGCAGCCCCGCTGAGCGGCTCGCTGACGGGGTCGTTGCTGGCCGCAAGCAGTGGCCCGCTGGACCAGATCGCCGCCCGCATGTTCATCGCCATTGCCGTGATCGTGCTCGTCGCCCGGTTGGCTGGTATGGGCATGCGCAAGCTCGGTCAGCCCGTGGTGCTGGGCGAGATACTGGCCGGTATCAGCCTGGGGCCCTCGTTGCTTGGGCTTTTTCCCGGCCAACTCTCGGATCGGTTGTTTCCCCTGGAGGTGCGCCCGTACCTGCGGGTGGCGGCCGAACTGGGACTGGTCATCTTCATGTTCGTGGTCGGTTTGGAGATCGACCCCGAAGGCCTGCGCCGTTCGGGCCGGCGCGCCGCGGTGCTGTCGCTCAGTTCCATTGCCGTGCCCATGGCGCTGGGTGGGTTGGTGCTGGCCCCCGTCATCCATGAGCGCTATGGCAACGTGGCCGGTGAATCGGTGGCCATCGTGCCCTTCGCCTTGTTCATGGGGGTGGCCATGAGCGGCACCGCCTTCGCCGTACTGGCTCGTATCCTCACCGAGCGGAACATGTTTCGAATACCTCTTGGTATGTTGGCCATCGCCTGCGCGGCGATCGACGACATTGTCGTGTTCGCCTTGTTGACCATGGTGGTCTCCATCGCCAGCTCGGGCAGCCTCGGCCATCTGCCGGTGGCGTTGGGCGAGTTGGTCCTTTTCGTGGTGGTGCTCTTCGCGGTGGTACGTCCGATCCTGGACCGTGTTGTCCTGCCCCGCTATCGGGCCGCCGGCAAACTCGGGCCCGACGTGCTGGCCCTGTTGCTGGCTGGGGCACTGGCCAGCGCCTACGTCGCTCATCTCATCGGCTTGGCCAGCCTCATCGGGGCCTTCCTCTTCGGCGCCGCAGTCCCTCGCCGCCAGACTGCATCTCTCGCCCATGAGGTGAGTGAGCAGGTGGAGGGGGTCAGCGTTGTGGTGCTGCTGCCCGTGTTCTTCGTGGTGACCGGGCTGGGGGTAGACATCGGCGGCCTGGGTTGGAGCGGCATGTTGCCGCTGGCCGCAGTGCTGGCCACCGCCTGTGTGGGCAAGTTCGTGGGGGGCGGGGTGGCGGCCCGCTTGATGGGTATTCCCACCCGCCAGTCCCTGGCCCTGGCCACCCTGATGAACACCAGGGGCCTGACCGAGTTGGTCATCCTCAACGTCGGCCGATCGGCCGGCCTCATCGACGGTCCGCTGTTCACCATGATGGTGATCATGGCCATCGTCACCACTGTGGCCGCCGGCCCGCTCCTTGCGGTGGTCTATCCCCAACGGCTGCTGCTGCGTGACATCGCTGATGCTGAACGCCGGCGCAGCGTGCACGGTGCCCGCTACCGGGTGGGGATCATCCTGGATCAATCGGCGCTGGTCGACGCGGGCAGCGCCGACGCCGGGGCCACCATCGACCGGCTGGTCACCACCGCCCTCGGTGTGATCGGTCCTGAGCGGCCGGCCGAGGTTTCGCTCTATGCGCTGCTGGGGGGCGGGGACCTGACCCGACTGGGGGCCACTTTGGCCCTCACCCGGCCGGCTCAGCAACGATTGCAGCAGGCGGGCCTGGGCGGCCGAGCCACGGTGCGCTTCGCCGGGGATCCCCAACGAGAGTTGCTGGAGGAGCTGAAGGGGACCACCGTTGATTGCCTCATCGTGGGCTGGTCGGCAGAGGTTTCCGTGGTCGGCACCATTCAGGCTTTGGCCGATGCCGATCTTGCCGATCTCATCGTGGTGGGCGGGAGCTGGACCGCCGGCGAGCCCGGGGTCAGCGAGCCCGCGGCCAGCAACGCCGCCGTGCTGGCCGATCTCAGTGGGACCGACGCCGCCGCGGTGGCGGAACTGGCGGCCCGCATGGCTCGCCACCTGCGTGCACCCATCCACACCCTCAGCGCGGGGAGGGCTGGTCGGGCCGCCCTGGAGCAATTGGAACGGGCTGGCTACCGCACCAGCCCGGCTGGATCCCCCGGTGGATCTCGGGGTGGATCGCCCAACGGGAAAGCCCGGACACCTGCGGTTGAGGTGGCTGGTGCCGCGGGGGATGGGCGGGTGGCGGTGAGCGTGGCCGGCTTGGGCATGGGCTCGGGTGGGCTCGACGTCGCCGTGGTGGCCAAGGTGGCCGCCGCCGTCTCGCTGCTGTTGCTGATAAAGGGCCGTAGCGGTGAGCGCGCCGCCCTGGTGGAGCGGGTGGCGCTGGTCGGCTCCACCCAGGCAGCGGACTAACTCTGCAGTCCCACATTGGCGTTCCCCACCACCAGAAAACCCGCCGCTCGCGCTCGACAACGCCACCAACAAGGAGACAATACTGGCACTACTGCTCGCGCAAGCTGCCCCTGCCCCAACCGGT
>JANPEN010000077.1:0-2335 GCA_031422955.1 Acidimicrobiia bacterium | reverse complement strand
ACCTGGTCAGCCACCTTCTTCATGTCCCCGGCCAGGCCGTAACACAGGCCGCTGGCGAAATCGATGAGCCGGCGCTGGAGGTCGCGGTCCAGGCCCTGAAGGTTCATGATGACGGGACGGGTGGCCTTGAACTTGTCGGCCACTTCCTGGGCTGCGGCGAAACTGGAGGGGGTGACCACCTGGGGACTGGCGGTGGCCGGTTCGGCCGCCGGGCGTACCACCACCGGGCCGCTGTTCTGGGGCCGGGCCACCACCCGGTCCCGATCATCTTCGTCGTGGGCCATGACCCGCACCGGTTGCACGGGCAGAGCCCGCACCGAAGCCGTGGTGGGGTCGGGGTGGATCATGGTGGCGGGACGATTCGGCGCCATGGTGGGTCGATTGGCGTTGCGGCCCGGCGTAGTGGCCCGCTCATCGCGCTCCTCGTAATCCTCGGCGTCGTCGTACTCGTCATCGGGCGCCAAACCGAGATACTCGGTGACCCTGCGCATCCAGCTCATCGCTCCTCCTGCAAACGGCTGAGGTTACTGCTCAGCACCCTTGGCGACGTAGTACGCACCCCGCCACCGCCGGTCGGACCGCTGGCGGGGTAGCTCAGCCTCCCCCGCCGCTACCGACTCGGCGAGGACCGAACAGGGCTGTTCCGATGCGCACCATGGTGGACCCAGCCCGCAGGGCAGCTTCCAGATCGTCGCTCATACCCATCGAGCAGCGGGCCAACCCGAGGGCGTCGACCAGGCCGCGGACTAGGGCGAAGCCGGTTTCAGGGTTGCGCTGCGGGTCGGTGGGACCCAGGGTCATCAGTCCCTCCACGATCAGGCCGCCCGCACGGGCCTGATCCACCAGCTTGGCGGTATCGGACGGCTGGCAGCCCCCCTTTTGGGCCTCGCCAGTCGCGTTGACTTGGATGAGCACCCGAGCTCCCGGTGCCCGACGGACCAACTGCACCACCACCTCGGCGCGGTCCACGGTCTGCCACAAGGTGACGAAGGGGGCGAGTTGGCCCACCTTGTTGGTCTGCAAGCGGCCGATGAAATGCCAGCGGAGCGACATAACCGCCTCGCCGGGCACACTCAGGGCGGCGGTGGCTGCGGCGGCGGTGGCTGTCGCCTTGGCCACCAGTTCCTGGGCATAGTTCTCACCCAGGTCGACCAAGCCGGCCGCTCGAGCCGACGCCACCACCTCTAGGGGATGCCCCTTGGTCACTGCCAGGACATCCACGGTGGCCGGGTCGACACCCACCGCCGCGATGCGAGCACGGACAACCGCCAGGCGGGCGGCCACCTCGGCCGGCGAGAGGGACCCGGGCTCGGCCCCAGTCATGCCGGGCCCAGCCAGACTGCGGCGGTTTGCCGACCTAGCTCGCCCCTGGCCCGATGGGAGAAATATGCGCCGTCCCTCGCTGTGCACCGGTGGGTGGTGGTGTCGAGGACAACAGCCAAGGGCTGCAGGGCGCAAGCCACCGCGGCCAGCAGGTCTGCTGCGGGCCGCCCGGCCGCCGTGCTGGCCCGAACGGTGGGCCCGAAGCGGGCGGTCAACCGGTCGAGATCTTCCGGTCCGAACGCATAGTGAGCGGGGCTGATACAGGGCCCCAACAGGGCCGAAATCGCGGTCGCCCCTTGGTCGCGCATGGTGGAGACGGTCTGTTCCAAAACCCCCGCCAAAAGCCCCCGCCAACCGGCGTGGGCGACGCCCACCACCCCTTCGGAGCTGACAAAGCCAACCATTGGGCAGTCTGCCCCCCGTACTGACAGCACCGCCCCGGCCACGGTGGTGACCAGCCCGTCGCCGTCTTGGCCCTGGCCGCCGCCAGGTTCGCCCACGACCACCACATCGGCGCGGTGGACCTGACGCACCCAGCTCCAGGGCAGATCGACCAGCCGCCGAGCCGCCGCCTCGCGTAGCCGAGGGTCACCGTCGAGCTGGAAATCGCCGTCCTGGCGGTCGGTGAAGAGCACGTGGGCGGTGCCGACCGCGGTGGTGAAGCAGCGACGTTGGGCCACGGCAGGCTCGTCAACCGGGGACAGTCAGGCGGCGCTCAGCGCAGGAACGAGGGGACATCGAAGTCGTCGTCGTCACCGAGGCCGAGATCGTCGTCGTCTTCACCGAAGATGTCCGCCGTTTCCCTTGACTTGGTTTTCGGCCCCTCGTCGCTGCCGGCGGCCTTGGCGGGGGCGTCCTTCCCCCGGTCATCGTAACGGTCGAAGCCGGCGGCAATGACGGTGACGCGCACCTCGTCACCCATGGCGTCGTCGATGACGGCACCGAAGATGATATTGGCGTCGGGGTGGGCCACCGAGTGGATGACCTCGGCCGCGTCGTTGACCTCGAGGAT
>JANPEN010000076.1:0-3116 GCA_031422955.1 Acidimicrobiia bacterium | reverse complement strand
CACCGCCGCCACCGGGGCGTCGGTCCCGGTGGCGTTGCACCTCGACCACGCGCTGGAGTTGGACCTGGTCGAACGGGCCGTCGGTGCCGGCTTTACCTCATTTATGGTCGATGGCTCTGCCCTGCCCCTGGCCGACAACATCAGCTTGCTGAGCCGAGCCAGGGCCCTGGTCGCTGACCTTTCCCTGGAAGGGGAACTGGGCGGGGTCGCCGGCGACGAGGACAGGGCCGAGAACCCCGGCACCGTGGGCGAACGAAACCCCGTTTCCGACGCACTCACTGACCCCAACGAGGCGGCCCGGTTGGTCGCCGTCACCGGGGTGAACAGCCTGGCGGTGGCCATCGGCAACGCCCACGGGGTGTATCGGGGCGAGCCTCGGCTGGACCTGGCCCGTCTGGCCGCCATCCACCGGGTCGTACCGGTGCCCTTGGTGTTGCACGGCGCCTCCGGCCTGGCCCCCGAGCTGATCCGGGCCTGTATTGGCAACGGCGTGGTCAAGATCAACGTCAACACCGAGATCCGCCGGGCCTTCTACGCCTCCCTGGTTGCAGGCGTGGCGCGCCCAGAGCACGGCTTTGACCTGGTCGGCCTGTTCACCCCGGCCATGGCGGCCATGACCGGGGTGGTGCGCTCAATGATTCAGCTGTTCCGCAGTGCCGAGCCGATCAGAGCTTGAGTTCGCTCCGCAGGCGCGTCAACTCGGTTTGGTAACGCTGCACGTTGGCCAACTTGATCTCCTCGTAACCGCGGACCATGTCGGGCAGGGCGGCCAGCGCGGTAGCCAACTCAGCGTTGCTGTCCGTGACCTTGGCGGCCAAGGCCTCCACCGTCTGGCGATAATCCTTGACCAGGGACCGTTCGACCCGACGGACCTTGGCGTAGCCGAAGGGATCCAGGGGGGACCCCCGCAGCTTCTTGCCCTTCTGCAGGTTGCGCAGCACCGGGGTGAACCACGGGCCCGGCTTCATCTTCTTCTTCATGCCCAACGCCCGCAGCAGCGGCGGGTGCAAGTTGTAGGAGACAACCATGTCAGCGCCGACCGCGTTCTCGACCCCGAGGCGGGCAGCTTGTTCCACGTGGAGGCGGGCCACCTCGTATTCGTCCTTGTAGGCCATCAACTTGTAGAGCCCCCGGGCCACCGCCTCCGCGAAGCCCACTTGCCCGCTGGCCGCCGCTTTGGCCACCGTGGCCAGGTAGCGCAGGGCGTAACGCGCGTCTTGGTAGTCGACCAGGTCGGCCGCTCGCAGACGGACCAGGCGGCCCAACTCGCCCTCGCCCAGCCCGGAAGCGACGATGGCCGCCTCCAGCTCGGCTGATGGTTTGGCCAGTTGATCCTCCGGCAGCACCGAAGCGGCCCGTACCTTGTCGGGGTCCAAAGCCCATTGCCGACCCCAGTTGAAGGCCAGCCGGTTGGCCTCCACGGCGGCACCGTTGAGGTCGATGGCCTGCTCGATGGACTCCGCCGAGATGGGCAGCACCCCCAGCTGGTAGGCCACCCCGATCAGGAAGGTGTTGGCCGTGGTCGACTCGCCGAAGAGGCCCTCCGTCACCGCGATGGTGTCCACGTAACGGTTGTGTTCAGAGCGGGTGTTGGCGTCGAGCTCGGCTCGTAGAGGAGCGAGATCGGGGAAGGCGGCGTTGGGATCGCGCACCATGAAGCCGGTGGGGGTCTTGGTGGTCGAAACCACCGCCACCGTGCGGCCCGCCGACACGCCGTCGAGGTTGGCCGGGGCCAGACCGACCAGCAGATCGAACACCAGGTACACATCAGCTGAACCGGAGGTCAGTTTGTTGGTGCCCTCCACCGCCTCCGTGGTGATGCGCAGGTCCGACACCACCGGCCCCGCTTTTTGGGACAACCCGGTCTGGTCCAACCCGCCCACGTACTTGCCGTCCAAGGTGGCGGCCGTGCCCAGGATCTGGGACACGGTGACCACGCCGGTTCCGCCCACACCGGGCATACGGATGGTGGTGTCGTTGGCGGGCACCAGCAACGTGGGTGCCGGCAGGGTGGTGGCGTCCAGGGCCGGGCGCCGCCGGGCCCCACCGGTGGCCTTGTCCGCCTTGCCGAGCTTGTCCGTTTTGGCGGTCTTGCTGCGCTTGTTGGGTACCACCGTCAGGAACGACGGACAGTCTCCGGCCAGGCAGGAGTAGTCCTTATTGCAGGAGGACTGGTGGATCTGGGTCTTACGGCCGAACTCGGTGTCTACCGGTTGCACCGACAAGCAGTTGGACTGCACCCCGCAATCCCCGCAGCCCTCGCACACCCGTTGGTTGATGACAATACGTTCCGGGGGCTCCGCGATGAGACCCCGCTTGCGGTCGCGACGCTTTTCCGCCGCGCACAGCTGATCGTGGATTAGCACGGTGGTGCCGGGGATATTGGCCAGCACCTCCTGGGCTTCGATGATGGCATCGCGATCCCACACCTCCACGCCCTCGGCCAACTTCACCCCGCGGTACTTGTCGCGCTCGTCGGTGGTGACAATGACCCTGGCGGCCCCTTCGGCCAACAGCCACTGGGTCAGCTGGGGCACGGCCATAGCCCCCGCCGCGTCCTGGCCGCCGGTCATGGCCACCGCGCCGTTGTAGAGAATCTTGAAGGTGATATTGGATTTGGCCGCCACCGCCATGCGCACGCACAGCGAGCCGGAGTGGGCGAAGGTGCCGTCGCCCAGGTTCTGGGTGAAATGATCCACATCCACGAAGGGCTCGACCCCCACCCATTGCACGCCCTCGCCGCCCATTTGGGTGTTGCCCATGAGGGTGCCGACCCGCTCAGGATCCATGAGGGTCACCAGCCCGTGGCAGCCGATGCCCGAGCCGACCAGCTCGCCCTCTGGCACCTTGGTACCGGTGGAATGGGGGCAGCCAGAGCAGAAGTAGGGCGTGCGGGTCGGCAGCAAGTTGATCTTCTTGCGCAGGGACCTGGGCGCCACCGTGGTCAGTCGGGCCGGATCGATGTGCACCGTCAGGCGACGCCGCAACGGCTCGACCAGGTAGTCAGCGTCCAGGGCACCATGGCCAGGGATCAGTCGCTGGCGATCGGGGTCGAACTTGCCTACCACCCGGGGGGCGTCAGGCATGCCGTAGAGGGCATCGCGCAGGTGGGTCTC
>JANPEN010000075.1:0-15896 GCA_031422955.1 Acidimicrobiia bacterium | reverse complement strand
GTGCAGCTCAACTTGTGTTTTCGCGAGCCGCTGGTCGGCACCGTGGGAGTAACGGTCTCGGCCGAGGCGCAGCCCGACCTGCCCCAGGGACGCCCTTCGGGCATTCCGTGGCATCGCCGGGTCGCCGCCTCCGGGGGCCCGCCGGCGGGGCTACGCCACGAGTTGGGCCAACTCTGGGTTGGCGCCGGCCGGCGGGGGCTGCTGGTGGCCGGCGCTGGCGTGGAGGACCCCGAGGCCGTGCTGGGATTGGCCCGGCGGCTGGGTTGGCCGGTGCTCGCGGATCCTCGCAGCGGTTGTCGGAGAGAGGATCCGGTGGTGGTGGCCCACGCCGACGCCGTGCTCCGAGTTGGCTCTTGGGCGCAGCTGCTGCGCCCGGAGGTGATCGTGTCGCTGGGCTCGCCCCACGCCTCCAAGGTGGTGACCTCCTGGTTGGCGGCCATGTCAGAGGTGGGGGGCCGCTCCCATCCTGGTGCGGACTGGGTGCAGGTGAATCGGGGTGGGTCTTGGTGGGATCCGGACCGTCGCGCCTCCTTGGTGTTACAGCAGCCGCCCGGTGCGTTCGCAGCCGCCATGCTGTTCGAGCTAACGCAGCTTCCCGCTGTTTCGGACCGAATCGCTGTCGATTCGGTGGATGTTACGGACCGAATCGCTGTCGATTCGGTGGATGGCCCAGCCATGTTGGGCGTCGATTCGACGTCGATTCGACGCAAAGGGGATGGGACCTGGTTGGGTCTGTGGCGCCGGGCGGACGATGCCGCGGCCCTGGCCCTGACCCGGGGTTTGCGGGTCGAGGCGTCTGTCGGGGACCGGCCGAACGAGCCGGCCGTGGCCAGGGCCACCCTGGACGCCGCCCGCCGCCACCAGGCCACCGCGCTGGTGGTGTCCTCCTCCATGCCCATTCGTGATCTTGAGTGGTTCTCCACCGCAGCTCCGGTGTCGATCACCGCTGCCGGCCGGCACCCCGATCCGGTTGTGCTGGCCAATCGGGGCGCTAACGGTATCGATGGCGTGTTAGCCACCGCCGCCGGTGTGGCGCTGGCCACCGGGGCGCTCGGGGCGGTCCACGGTGGGGGGGCCGAGGCGAGCGCGGTGTGGTTGCTCATCGGCGACCTCGCCCTGCTGCACGACAGCAACGCCCTGCTCAGCCTGACTCGGCGACCGTTGCGTCTGCGCCTGGTGGTGGTGGACAACGGCGGTGGGGGGATCTTCTCGTTCCTGCCCCAGGCTCGGTTGGTGGACCCCGACCGTTTCGAGCAACTCTTCGGCACCGCCCAAGCCATCGACCTGGTCGCCTTGTTGAACGTGCACGGTCTGGATACCACAGAGGTGTTCTCGCTCGACCGGCTCGAAGCGGCCCTGGACGACTTGGCTGCTTCCCGCTCGCCGGTGGCGGCGTTGGTGGTGCGTTGCCTTGATCGAGCTGCCAACGTTGCTGTGCACGCTCGGCTGGAGGCGCTTGTCGCCAGGGCCTTGGAGAGCCTCAGCGACGCCGCCCCCGACCCCTCAGCGGGTGACGATGCGCTGAAAGCCTTCGGCTAGGGATCCGGAGGGCCATCCTGCCAAGGCTGCCTGCCCCTCTGCCCAGCCCCGGAGACGTTGCTCGAATCCGGCCGCATCGTGGTGGGAGACCTGGGAAACGTGGCAGGCGAGGGCGGCCAGCTTGTCGGCGAAGGTGCCCGACACGTCTACCCAGGTATTGGTCTCGGGGCCGCCGGCGATCCACACCTCGTCCACGGCGTGTTCGCCGAGCCCCTCGGCCAGCAGTTCGGGGTGGGCGAATTGGTTACGGGCGTCGGGATATACCGCACACAGGGTAGCCTCGCCCACGGCCAGATGGTCGGGATGGCTGGCGAAGAGGCGAGCGAAGTTACGCACAGGAGACTGGGTCAGTACGCAGGTGGGCCGCACTGTTCGCAACACTCGGGAGAGGTCACGACGCAGCTCCAGGGAGGGCGTGACCCGGCCGTCGGGGTAACCGAGGAAGATCACCTCGCTGACTCCGACCGCGGCGGCCGCGGCGCGCTGTTCGCGCTGGCGGAGCTTGGCCATGTTGGGACGGCTCACGGAGGGGTCGAATCCGCCGGCGTCGCCGTCGGTGACCACGCAGTGCACCACCCGTGCCCCCGCCGATGTCCAGGCCGCCACCGTGCCAGCCATGCCGAAATCTACGTCGTCGGGATGGGCGTTGATGGTGAGAACGGTCCCCTCCGGCGGGGACGCCGGCAGGTGGACAGCGGTGGGGGAGGGGTCATCGGGCACTGGCCCAGGCTAGGCAGCGCGGGTCGTGCGCCGGCACATCCGGTGAGCCTGGCTCAGAGGCGGAGGAGGGCGCCGAGCATGGCGGCGAACTTGGCCTGGGTTTCGGCCAGCTCCGTGCCAGGGTCGGAATCCGCCACGATGCCGTTGCCTGCGTAGACCCGCACGGTGTCCCCGGCGAACTCGGCGGCTCGAATGCCTACCGCCCATTCGCCGTTGCCATCGGCGTCGACCCAGCCCACCGGGCCGGCGTAGCGGCGCCGGTCGAGGGCTTCGAGTTCTCGTTGCAGATCCAGGGCCACCGCGGTTGGGTCCCCTCCGACCGCAGGGGTGGGATGCAGGGCGGTGACCAGCTCCAGCACGGAAGGCTCAGGGCGAGACAACCGCCCCTCGACCAGGGTGGCGAGGTGCTGCACGTTGGCGATGGCCACCACGGACGGTTCGGGTTCCGCGTCGAGGAATGAACACCATCCCAGCAAGGTCTCGTGCACCATGTCGATGGTGAGCTGGTGCTCGTTGCGATAGTTGGGATTGGCCAACAACGAGGCGGCCAGACGGGCATCGGCGGCGGGGTCCCCGAGGCGGGGGGCGGTACCGGCCATGGGATGGGCTCGCACCACGTCGCCGTGACGTGACACCAGTAGCTCGGGGCTGGCGCAACCGAAGCCGTCGACGTAGCTCACGTAACAACGGGGATAACCTGCTCGGAGCCGGCGCAGCACCACTCGAGGGTCGATGGGCCGGTCGGAGGTTACGACCAGCTCGCGGGCCAGAACCACCTTGCGCAGCTCACCGGCGCGGATGCGCTGGCTGGCCTGGGCCACCCGCTGCATCCACCACGTTGGGGACTGGGCGGCTACCACCTCGAAGCGTCCCGGCCCCTCCCAGGTCGGCGGGGGGCGCAGGTCGAGTGGGGCAGGGTCCGCGCCGCGGGCGCCGATGAGGACCGCCCACCTCGTGCCATCGTCACGACGATGCAGTTGCACCGCTGGCACCACCAAGCGCCCCGGGGCGAGGGGATCGTAGGGCAGCGCCCCGAAAGCAACTGGCGCCGGAGCCCCTTCTGCCCCCCTTCTGTCCATACCATTCAAAACGGTATGGGCAAGGTGGGCGGCTTGGGCGCGTTCATTGGGGCCAAAGGAAATGGTTGCCGCGCAGCCGATACCGGCCAGGCCGACACCGTCGCGCGTGATGACCATGCCGTCCGCACCGGCGAAGTCGATGAGGTCGATGTCCTCGTCGATGCGAACGGCGGTGGCGGTCAGGGCCGGGTTCACGGTTGGGTGCGGGTGGCCACGAGGAGTTGGGCGATGCCGGTGGAGAGCTGCTCGTGGACCACGTCGCGAAAGCCCGCTGCCCGCAACAGGTCTACGAGCACCGCCGGTTGGGGCAGATACACCATCGAGGCTGGCAGGTAGCGATAGGCGGCGCGGTCCGAAAGCCTGCCTCCCACAAAGGGAACCACCTTGCCGAAATAGAAGCGATGGCCGGCGGCGAGCACCCGGTTGCCGGGCACGCTGACCTCAAGCAGGGCCACTCGGCCGCCGGGGCGCAACACCCTGGCGCACTCGAGGAAGAACGGTTCAAGACCAGCCAGGTTGCGCAGGGCGAAGCCGCAGGTGATGCCGTCCAAGCTGGCGTCGGCCAAAGGCAGGGTCAAAATATCGGCCTGGGCTCGGGGCAGGGGGATGCGGGCGTGGCGCAACATGCCCAGCGACAGGTCGAAAGCGACAGGACGCTGCCCGGCGGCGAGTAGGTCGCGGCAAAGGTCCCCCGTCCCACAGGCGAGATCTGCCACCCGTGAGCCGACCGGCAGGGCCAGCTGATCTACAGTGCGTCGCCGCCATCCGACATCCATGCGCAGGGTCAGGATCCGGTTGACCACGTCGTAGCGCGGGGCAATGCGGTCGAACATGTTTCGGACCGCTTCTACCTTGTCCTCGCTGGTGGGCAGGGGCGAATCAGGGCTCAAGGGGGGAGTGGCCACGCCGTCCGATCGTAGGCAGCTAGCGGGCTTTGTGGCGCATCACCGGCCGAGCAGCCCGATCACTCGTTGGCCTGGCGCTGGAGCTGGGCGGCGCCGCCCCGATAGTCGGGTTTTCCGGTCGGGGTGCGGGGCAGCTCGCGCACCACCTTCACGTGGCGAGGCAGCTTGAAGCGGGCCAGGCACGAGCCGCAGAAGCGGGCCAGCTGTTCCATCGACAGGGAGGCCCCCGGCGCCAGCCGGACCAGCACGCCGACAACCTCCCCGAAGCGGGGATCGGGCACTCCCACGACCATGGCCTCACCTACCGCGGGGTGGCTGCACACCACCGTTTCGACCTCGAGAGCGGCGACCTTCTCGCCGCCGGAGTTCACCCAGCGCTCACCCCGGCCGATGAGCTCAATGCTGCCATCGGCGCACCATCGACCAAGATCCCCGGTGAGGGCCCAGCGGCGATGGTCGATAACCGGGAAGGTTTGGGCGCTGCGGACAGGGTCGTTGCGATAGCCGATGGGTAAACGCCCGCTGCGTCCGATATGGCCAGGGGTGGGATCGCCTCGGGCGATCAGCTGACCGTCGAAGCCGACGATCCCGGTATCGGATCCGCCCACGAAGCCGGCGGCCGGGTGCAAGCCGGGCAGATGGATGCGGCGGGCCTGCCCTCCCGTTTCGCTGGTGCCGTAGCCGTCCACCACCACTGCTCCGGGTAGGTGGGCGAGCAAGCGCTGGGCGGTGGCGGGGGCCAGGGCCGCGCCCCCGCTGGCGATGATCACCAGGCTGTCGAGCTTCCAGCGCTCGGGCTGCGCGTCGAGGGCCTCGGCTAAGGGAACCGCGAAGGCGTCACCCACCACCACCAACTGCGCCACCCGTTCACGCTCGGCCAGATCGAGCAGAACGACGGGATCGAAGTTGTCCTCGACGAGCAGCACCACGGTACCCCCCGAAAGCAGTGAGCCGAGGGTGACCCATTGGGCGGTGCCGTGCATGAGTGGGGAGGCGACCAGCACCAGGGTGGGGTTGTGGTGCAACTCGGCGACCGCGTCGGCCGGCACCGTGATGGTCCTACCTGGGCGCGAATCACCGCCCAAGGCGGCGAAGAAGAGGTCCTCCTGGCGCCATTCCACGCCCTTGGGCAGGCCCGTGGTGCCTCCGGTATAGAGCAGATAGGTGTCGCCGCCGTGGCGGTCGCGGCGGCGCGGTTGCGCCGTAGCCTGAGCCAGGGCCTCGGCCAACGCCGGCAATGGACACAGCCGCGGACGCCGGCCCGGGTCGCTTGCACCGGAAGGCTCGAGGGCCTCGGCCACTGCTGCGGCTGCTATCTCTTCGCAGATGATCAGGGTCGGGTCGGCATCGGCCAAGAGATGGCGCAGCTCTTGCACGGTGTAGTGCTGGTTGACGTTGAGCGGGACCGCTCGCAACTTGAATGCGCCGAGCAGAGCAGCCACGTGGGGAAGGGAGTTCCCCAACAACAGCGCGACGCGGTGGCCGGCGCCGACGCCGAGATCGGCGAGGACCGTGGCCCAGCGCGCCGCCAGTTGATCCAACGCCCGATAGGAAAGGCGATCGGCCCCGGCCACCACGGCCAGGCTGGCGCGGCGCTGGTCGGCAACGGACTCGAACAGGTCGGCCAGGTTGAAAACGGCGGGTGGTTCCACGACGAAGGGCGACGGTAGCCAATGGGTGACGGTGGTCACGAGTCCGCTACGGGCGGTGGTCTGTGGGCGAGGCGGCGGACCGGGGTATTTCCCAGTCTGTGGTGCCGCGGTGGTAGAACTTCGCTCATGCGTCGCTCCCGACCGCTCAAGCTCACCGCGCTCATGCTCGGTCTCACCGCCTTCGCTTCGGCATGCAGCGGCTCCAAGCCCACCGTGGCCCTCAGCGGCGATCCCAGGGCCGAGTTGGCCCCCAGGTCTATTCCCACCTTTCTGGCCGCTGACGCCGAGGGCCGGTTCTCGACACTGTTGGCCTGCATCGAACTGGCTGGTGCGGCCGAGGCGCTCAGTGGACCCGGTCCGATCACCCTGTTCGCTCCCACCAACGCGGCTTTCTCCAAAGCGGGAATGTCCTGTAACGCCGAGGACAAGCCCACTGCGGAGGTCAAGGCCTCGCTGTTGCGGACCCTGCAGCAACATGTTGTGCCCTACGACGTGCGCTTCACCCAGCCCGATGACTATGACCCCGATGCGCCTCCCCGGCGGCTGGAGCTGGTCGGATCCCAGTCCGTGACCGTTGCCAGCGTGCTGCTCGATGTTTCCGGCACGGAATTGGTCATCGGGGCGGCCAAGACGGTGCGCCCTCAGGCCGCCTCGGGTGCGGGGGTGGCGGACGTCACCGATGCCGATCTGCAGGCTCCCAACGGAATCGTGCAGGTCATCGACGAGGTGCTGATCCCCCCGGCCAAGCCGGCGTTTCCTCCGACCACGGCGGCGCCCCAGCCCTACGAGTGACCTGGGCGGAGGGGTCTGGTCCCCGAGCCGGTCCAGCGACCGAGCTGGCCGCCCTGGTCCTGGCCGCAGGGGCGGGCCGGCGTCTGGCGCCCCTGAGCGATTTGCGGCCCAAGCCGCTGTGTCCGGTGGGCAACGTGGCGCTCCTCGATGGCGCCCTGCAGCGCGTCACCGAGGCGTTGATGGCGTCGGTGTCGGCAGGGCCGGCAGCCTCAGCCGAAACCGGCCCTGTTGGCCCTGTTGGCCCTGTGGAACTCGGGACAGCGGATCTCGGGACAGCGGATCTCGGGATAGCGGTCAATGTGTGTTACAGCCGAGCCCAACTGGAAGCCCACCTCGATACTTCGCCCTGGGGCCAGGGGGTTCATCGCTCTATCGAGACCATACCTCTTGGTACTGCCGGCGCGGTTGGGGGGTTACGGGACTGGCTCGATGGTCGCGGCTTGCTCATCGTCAACAGCGATACCTGGTGCCCGGCCCCGTTGGCTTCGTTGATCCAGGGCTGGGACGGCCAACGCATCACGGTGGCGGTGTCGGGGCGGGGACCGCTGCACGCCCGTTCGGGGGTGGTCGCCTCGATTCTGCCCTGGGAGGACATCGTCCAGGTAGGGCCGCAGCCCTCGGGGCTGTGGGAGCGATTTTGGCGGGATCGACTGGCGGCGGGGGCGCTGGTGTCGGTCGGGGTGGACGCACCCTTCGTGGACTGTGGTGATCCGGCCGACTATCTCCGGGCCAACCTCGCCGCCGCCCTGCACGGGGCCGGAGGTGACGACCGCGGTGGGCGGGTGTCCTTGGTCGATCCTTCTGCCTTCATCGGCCCTGAGGCGGTGGTGGAGCACTCCGTGGTGGGGGCAGGTAGTGCCATCTTGGGGCGCATCCGGCGCTGCGTGGTATGGGCCGGCGCGACCGTTGCGGCCGGCGAAGACCTGTTGGATTGTGTGCGCACCGACGTCGGCACCACCGTTCGGGTCGAGTAGCTGCCACCAACACCGTTCCCGGACTAGGTTCCGGTCGGTAACGGTGCGGCGGTGCCGCTATCTGGACGGGGAGCCGCCCGTCGCGCCGGCGCCGCCACGGGCGTGTCGAGGGTCTGGGGTCGAGCGGCGAGCTGCCCGCAGGCGGCGTCGATGTCGCTACCCCGGTTACGCCGAACGGTGGCATTCACGCCTAGCTCGATCAGTCGGTCCCTGAAGGCGGCCACCCGGGCCGGGGGAGTCCCGGTGGTGGGATAGCCAGGGGTGGCGTTGAGGGGGATGAGGTTCACGTGGGCCCGCAGGGGGCGAGCCCGAGCGGCCAAGCCGATAGCGTCTTGGGCTCGATCGTTGACCCCGTCGATCATCGCCCATTCGAAGCTCAGCCGCCGGTTCTTGGCGGCCAGGTACTGCGCGCAGGCGTCCATCAGCTCATCGAGTGGATAGCGCTGGTTGATGGGTACCAACTGGTTGCGCAACGCGTCGTCGGCGGCGTGGAGGGAAACGGCCAGGTTGACCGGCTCCGGCTCTGAGGCCATCCGCCGGATACCGGCCACCAAACCCACCGTGGACACCGTCAGGTGACGGGCCGACAGGCCCATGTCGCGGTGCAGGCGCCGTAGCGCGGTCCACACCCTGTCGTAGTTGGCCAGTGGCTCGCCCATGCCCATGAACACCACGTTGGAGAGCCGCCGATTGGTGGCCAAGGCGCGGTGTCGGGCCCGAATGACCTGCTCGATAATCTCCCCAGCACTGAGATGGCGGTGAAAACCGGCCTGGCCGGTGGCGCAGAACCCGCAGGCCATGGCGCACCCTGCCTGGGTGGACACGCAGACCGTGGTGCGGTCCCGATAGTGCATCAGCACCGATTCGACCAGGGCCCCGTCGGCCAAAGCCCAAAGCGTCTTGACCGTCTCTCCGTTGTCGGCGCTGCTTTCGGTAGCGACCCGCAAGGCGGCGGAGGCGGCGTGGTCGAGTTGCTGTCGAAGGTT
Organism: Acidimicrobiia bacterium; assembly: GCA_031422955.1. Lineage (GTDB taxonomy): Bacteria > Actinomycetota > Acidimicrobiia > Acidimicrobiales > CAIXPF01 > CAIXPF01. The sequence goes on along the minus strand of JANPEN010000075.1, from coordinate 7,249 downwards.
TCGGGGCAGGTTCGACATCTGAGCCGGTTCCTTGCCCTGGATGTAGAGCGCTTCCCAAATCTGGTCGAGGCGAAAGCGCGGCTGGCCCTCGAGCAACTCCGCCAGCTGCGCTTTGTCGAGGTCGTAGCGGGAACGGGGCACCCCCGGGAGCGACTCGGGTGGCGTCACCGCCACGGCTGGCCCCGCCTCATCCATAAAGCCAGCCTCATCCGTGAAATGACGTGGCGAAAGCTCGATCGGTGCGGGTGACCACGAAACCGAGCCGGTCGTACATGGCTCGCGCTCCTTCGTTGTCCCCCTCCACGAACAGCACGCCGGTTGCCGCGCCCTGGCGGGTCAGATAATCCAGCCCGGCCACCACCAAGCGCGGGCCCAAACCCCGGCCCGCGAAGGCGGGGTCGACCGCAATGATGTGGATCTCACCGAGCACCGGCTGGTACTCGGTGAACAACTTGGTCCAGCAGAAGCCGGCCAGCTGACCGTCGATCTCCGCCATCAGGCAACCGGCGGCGTCGAACCACGGTTGGGCTTTGCGCTCCTCCAACTGGGCCATGGTCATGTGGCCCTGGTCGGGATGAGAGGCGAAGGCGCGCCGATTGATCTCAAGCAGAGCCGCCTCGTCCTGGCCGACGACAAAGGGGCGGGTGGACAGGCCCCGCAGCTCTACGGGCGGGTCGAGGGGCAGGGAGCGTTTCATCTGGTGCAGCACTCGGTGGTCATGCAGATCGAGGCGGGCCACGACCTCCAGATGGGCCGGGGTCGGGTCGCTGACCCAATAATGGGTGTGTTGACCCGATCCTTTCAGCGCCCGAGCCAGCAGCGGTGCCCCCAGATCAACCAACTGGGCTTGATGGGCCGGGTCGATAACCAACTCGGCCACCCACACCTCGTCGGCGGGTAAGCGGGTCACCTGGGAGTAAGCGATGATGCTCGGCGAATCGTTCGAGCTGGTCGTCTCGGCCGGCTTGTCGGCCCAGGCGCCGGTGTAGTCGGGGCCGTCCTGCTGGACCAGTCGCTCCCACACCGTGTCACCCAGAGGAGCATGGCGAATACTGGGGGCGAGGCGCTGGATCAATGCGTTGATCGCCCGGCGCTCGTCGCTATCCAGGCGGTGAACCGGTCCATGCAGCGACATCCAGGCGAGACTATCGCCGCCGAGCCCGGTGGACCCGGGGTGGTGCAGGGGGCAGTGGGCGCAGCGGGCAGTGGCGCAGCGGGCAGTGGCGCAGCGGGCGGTACGGTGCGGCGCCGGAGGTTCATTCGAGATGGCGAAGCCGAGAACACCCAAGGGCCGGGCCCGCGAGGTCGCCCGACGCCTCCGCGAGGACTATCCAGAGGCGCCGTGTGAGCTGTCCTATCGCAACCCCTTCGAACTGCTCGTGGCGACCATCTTGTCGGCTCAGTCCACCGACGTCACTATCAATCGGGTCACCCCGAAGTTGTTCGATCGTTTTCCCACCGCTGAGGACCTCGCCCGCGCCGACCCCGCTGAGGTGGAGCAGTTGGTTTTCGCCTCTGGCTTCTATAAAGCCAAGACGCGCAGCATCGTGGGGATGGCCAACCGCCTCGTCGAGCACTACCACGGAGAGGTGCCAGGGGCGATGGAGGATCTGGTGAGCCTGCCCGGGGTTGGCCGAAAGACCGCCAACGTGGTGCGAAGCGTGGCCTTGGACCTGCCTGGCCTGCCTGTGGACACCCATGTGCAGCGTCTCACCCGACGTTTGGGCATCACCACCCAGACTGATCCGGTGAGGATCGAACACGAGGTGAACGCCATGTTGGCCCCGCAGGAGCTGGGCAGCTTCAGCCTCCGATTGATCCTGCATGGCCGCCGTGTCTGTGCGGCCCGCAAGCCGAAGTGCTCAGAGTGCTCGTTGGAAGACATCTGTCCGGCGAGCGAACTGCCCACTCGGCGCCGCCAGCAGGCATAACGCGGTGCAAGGCCGGATTTGGGGATTTTTTGGCCGGAATGCTGGTACGACGCTCCGTGGTGTGCTTAAGTGGGAGCACACCTGGTACCCGCCACCTGGTAACTGGCGACATTGGTATCCGCCGCCCAGTGTCGCCCCGTCAGCGCCGCCTACCAGCGGCGCTGACGCCGTTTTCGGCGAAGTTTGCTGACGGGCATTGGCCGGCCCTCGGCGGGAAGCCCGCCCAGCAACGGGGCTGGACGTTCAGTGGGGCAGGGTGCGAAGCAGTCGGTCGAGGCGGCGGACCCCGGCCCTAAGGGACCGTTCGGCCTCGTCGAGCTCGGTGGAGGTTTGTTCGGCCTTGGCTCGCAGCTGCTCTTCAGCCAGTCGGGCGACCCGATCCGTCAACTCTTCGAGCGACGAGATGACGGTCGACAGCTGCGATCGAAGACTGGCCATGGGACCAACGTAGGTCGCCAGCTCGCCCCAATCCCACGAGTGCGGCCCTCGATCGGTAGCTTGGCGCGGTCATGCTGAAGCGACTCGACCTGCGTGGCGTGCCTCTCGCCGAGCTTCGCCCCCATCTGCCCAAACCGCTCGGCGCCCCCGCAGAGCCAGTCGCCGCGGTACGCGAAATCCTCCGCGACGTGGAGCTTCGCGGCGACACCGCCGTGCGCGAGCTCACCGAGCGGTTCGACGGCGTGCGCCTCGAGCAGTTCCGAGTGCCGACGGAGGTGATTCGGGCTGCGCTGGAACGGGCGGACCCCGACGTGGCCGCCGCCCTGCACGCCTCGGCCGCTTCGATCACCGCCTTCCAACGCTCGACCCTTACCGCGGCCCACACTCACGTGGCGGCCGGGGTCACCGTGCGTTCCTGGCGTCAGCCGCTGGCTCGGGCGGGCTGTTACGTACCAGGAGGCCGCGCCCTGTACCCATCCACGGTGCTGATGACAGCCATTCCGGCCAAGGTCGCCGGGGTCGGCGAGGTCGTCTTGTGCGTGCCGCCGGATCGCAGTGGTCACATTCCTCCTGTCACCCTGGCTGCCGCCGCAGTTGCCGGGGTCGAGGAGGTGTACGCCATCGGGGGCGCCCAGGCCATCGGGGCGATGGCCTTTGGCACCGAAACGGTTGCGCAGGTAGATGTCATCGTGGGTCCCGGCAACCTTTACGTGGCGTTGGCCAAGCGCGAGGTGGCCGGGCGGGGCTTGGTCGCGGTTCCCTCAGCCTTCACCGGGCCGTCGGAGGTGGTGGTGCTGGCCGACGAGACAGTCGCGCCAGACTTTGCCGCCATCGATCTCATCGTGCAGGCCGAGCACGGGCCCGACGGGTTGGCCTGGCTGCTGTGCTGGTCCCCCGACGTAGCCGAGGCGGTGGGGGCCGCCATCGAACGGCTGGTGCAGGACGCGCCGCGACGAGCGGAGATCCTGGCCACCCTCGACCTCAACGGCTATGCGGTGGTCTGCGACGATGCCGCCCAGGCTATCGAGGTGGCCAACGTCATTGCCCCCGAGCATTTGGAGTTGCTCTGCGACGCAGCCATTGCCCAGGTCGGTCTCGTTCGCAACGCGGGGGCGGTTTTCCTCGGTCCTCACACGCCGGCCTCGGTGGGGGACTACATCGCCGGACCCAGTCACACGCTGCCCACCCACGGCTCGGCCCGTTTCGCTTCGGTGCTCTCCGTGGACGATTTCACCAAGCACATGCACACCGTGCAGGTCAGCCCGGAGGGCTTCGCCCGCATCGCCCCTCACGTGGTGGCCATGGCTCGTGCGGAAGGCTTCGAGGCCCACGCCGCCTCTATCACCCTGCGTCAGGCGGCCCGATGAGCAATCGTCGCGTACGGCCCCGCGACGATGTCGCCTTGATGGAGGGCTACCACTCGCCCCAGGTCGATGTTCCGGTGCGGCTCAACACCAACGAGTCTCCCTACCCTCCGCCTCCCGGCTTCACCGATCAGCTCGCCGCCGCGGTGGCGGAGGTGGACTGGCATCGCTACCCGGACCGGGGGGCCACCGAGCTACGACGGCGCATCGCTGAGCTGCACGAGGTGGTGCCGGAACAGGTCTTTGTGGCCAACGGCTCCAACGAGGTGCTGCAGACCTTGCTGCTCACCTACGCCGGCGCCGGGCGCACCGTTGCCACCTTCGAGCCGACCTACGCCCTGCACGGCCATATCGCCCGCCTCAGCGGCGCCACCGTCATTGAGGGTGAGCGGGACCCGCAGTTCGTGCTGTCCCTGACCGAGGTCGAGCGGGTCATGGGGGACGCCTATCCCCATGTGGTTTTTCTGTGCTCGCCCAACAACCCCACGGGCGGGGAGGAACCACGAGCGCTGGTTGAGGCGGTGCTGCAACGGGTCGAGGCCGCCGGCGCGCTGCTGGTGGTGGATGAGGCCTATGGCCAGTTCGCCTCGTGGTCGGCGATCTCTCTCATTGGCGAGGATGCGCCGCTGGTGGTCACCCGTACCTTTTCCAAGACCTGGTCGATGGCCGCGGCGCGCCTCGGCTACCTCATCGGACCCCGCTGGGTGGTGGCGGAGCTGGACAAGGTGGTGTTGCCCTATCACCTCGATGCGCTGAAACAGCGAGCCGGCACCATTGCCCTGGGCTTCACCGAGGACATGGAGCAACGGGTGGCCACCATCGTGGCGGAGCGCCAGCGCGTGGTGCGGGCCCTGGAAGGCCTGGGCGTGACGGTGTGGCCTTCGGGGGCGAACTTCGTTTTGTTCCGACCCGAGACCGCCGACGGCGCCGCCGTGTGGCAGGGGTTGTTGGATCGGGGCGTGCTGGTGCGAAACTGCGGTTCGTGGCCCCGCTTGAAGGGCTGTTTGCGCCTTACCATTGGCACCGCCTCCGAAGATGATGCTTTTCTCGACGCCCTGAAGGAGGTGCTCTAGATGACACGAGCGGCTAAGTGCAGCCGGGTCACCAAGGAAACCAGCATCGAGCTGGCCATCGACCTGGACGGCACCGGTCACAGCGACGTGGCCAGCGGCATCGGCTTCTTGGACCACATGCTCGACCAACTAGCCCGCCACGGCGGGTTCGATCTGACCGTAGCCGTGCAGGGTGACCTGCACATCGACACCCACCACACCATTGAGGACACCGGCATCGCGCTGGGCGCGGCGCTGGGCGAGGCGCTGGGGGACAAGGCAGGGGTTCGCCGTTTCGCCTCGGTACGCGTGCCATTGGACGAGGCGTTGATCGATGTTGCCCTAGACCTGTCGGGGCGGCCCTATCTGCACTGGGAGGTGGATTATCCCAGCAGCCCGGTGCTGCAAGGTGCACCTCCGTTCGATGCGCAGCTGGTCGAGGAGTTCTTCCGGGCGGTGGTCACCAACGCCAACATCACCCTCCACGTCACCCGGGTACGGGGCCGCAACACCCATCACCTGGTCGAGGCCACCTTCAAAGGCGTGGCCAGGGCCCTGCGCGACGCGGTGCGGATCGAGGGCGACGCGGTGCCCTCCACCAAGGGTTCGCTGTGATCGAGCAACGAGTGGGAAGCGGGCCGGCCATCGCGAATGCGCCGCTGGTGGCGGTGCTCGACTACGGCATCGGCAACCTGCGTTCGGCCCAAAAGGCGCTGCAAGTAGTCGGGGCGGACGCACGTCTCACCACGGATCCCGCGGTGGTGGCCGCCGCCGCCGGGGTCGTCCTGCCCGGGGTGGGCAACTTCGGGCGCTGCATGGAAGCGTTGCGGAGTAGCGGGTTGGACCGCATGGCGGTAGGCGCGGCCGCGTCTGGCCGTCCCTTTCTGGGCATCTGCGTCGGCCTCCAGATGCTCTACCAAGGTTCCCAGGAATGCCCCGGCGAGACTGGCCTTTCCATACTAAACGGTATGGTACGGTTGCTGCCGGATGGGGTGAAACGGCCGCAGATGCAGTGGAATCGGCTCGACCGTCCCCGCCCGAGCCGGTTGTTGGCCGGCCTGGGTGAAGACCCCTGGGTCTACTTCGTGCACTCCTACGCGCCAGACGACCTCACCAACGCCGTGGGTACCTGTGAGTATGGTGGGACGGTGGTGGCGGCCATCGAGGCGGCCAACGTGTGGGGTTGTCAGTTTCACCCCGAGAAATCCGGTGCCAACGGCCTGGCCATCTTGGCCAACTTCGTGGGCGCCTGCGCCCAGGCTGCTGCGTCGAGTGCTTTGTTGACTGCGGTGCCGGCTACCCCGGCCCTGTGAAGGGCTGCGTCGATCGTGTTTCGCCTTTTTCCTGCCATTGACCTTCGTGACGGCCGTTGCGTTCGGCTTTATCAGGGTGACTACGCCCGGGAAACCGTTTACGGCGAGGACCCCGTCGCCCAAGCCGAGCGATTCGTGCAGGCTGGCGCCAGCTGGATTCACGTGGTCGACCTCGATGCGGCCCGATCGGGGGAACCCACCAACCGTGCCGCTATCGGTCGAATCGCCGCCGCGGTGGGGGTACCGGTGCAAAGCGGCGGCGGGGTGCGTTCCCTGGCCGCCGCCCAGGCCCTGTTCGACCTGGGCGTGACCAGGGTGGTGGTGGGCACCGCGGCCATGACCGATGCCGAGCTGGTTCCCGCCGTCGCTCAACTCGGCCGGGTGGCCGTTGGCCTCGACGTGCGGGGTCGGGAGGTGGCATTGCGGGGTTGGACGCAGGGCAGCGGGGTGCAGTTGCTCGAGGCGGTGGCCCGCTTCGGCCCGCCGGCCGCGGGCCCTGAGGCGTTGGTGGTGACCCAGATAGAGGTTGACGGCACCCATGCCGGGCCCGACGTGGCCCTCTACCGGGAGCTGCTGGCGGCCACCGACATCGAGGTGGTGGCGTCAGGCGGGGTCGGTACCCTTGATCACCTGAGCACCCTGCGCAGTCTTGAGGTGGGCGGCGGACGTTTGGGCGGGGTCATTGTGGGCCGGGCCCTGTACGACGGCGCCTTCAGCGCCGCCGACGCGGTGCTCGCCTGCGGGGGATGAGGGCGGGCGCTGGGGTCTGGGACCCGTCGCGGCGGGGTCTGACGGCGGCCCTGGTGGCGTCGGTGACCTTGGTCGGGTCTGAGACCCTGGCCATTGCCACCGTCATGCCGGCGGTGGCCAAAGATCTCGGTCGAGGTGGTTATGGGCTGGCCTTCAGCCTGTTCTCGGTAGGCAGCATCGTGGGGGTGCTGCTGGCCGGTCCCGCCGCCGATCGGCAGGGCCCGTGGCGCCCGTTCTCGGTCGGCATGGGCCTCTTCGGGCTGGGCCTGGCTATCGGTGCCGCCGCTCCGTCCACGCTGGTGTTGGTGGCAGCGCGGTTACTCCAGGGGTTGGGGGCGGGGGCCATTCCTGCGGTCAGCTATGCCTGTATCGGGCAGGCCTATCCCGAGGAGGCGCGGCCA
>JANPEN010000074.1:0-9746 GCA_031422955.1 Acidimicrobiia bacterium | reverse complement strand
AGCGACAACGCCAGATCATGGTCGCGGCGAAGGCCACGGCGTACTGGACGTCGGGGACACCGCTCACCCGGACAACGACCGCAGGACGCCGATCCATGTTGCCGTTCCAAACCTTCGGGCCGTGTCGAAGTCGGCGTCGCCGGCGACGATCACCGAGCCAGTCGTGCCGCCGCGCAGCGCACTGACGGCTTCGTCATCCAGCACAGTTGGCCCGCCGGTGTGATGACGGACCGACCAGCCCCGCCCGTCGATGGGGCACAACCACAAGGGACCCTTGGCGGCGAACGTACGCGTACGCTGCGGCGTAGTGATTGTCGCCTTCGTACTTCTCGCTGCCCCCGTGGTCGCCGCACTTCTGTTTTGGGGGTCGTGGGGCTGGGTCGCTGCCGCTCTTGTAGTCGCCGGCGTTGAGATTGCGACTTTTCAACGTGCCCAGCGGTTCTCCGCTCGCGTGTGGCGCAGCGTCGGCTTGGGTCGACGAAGCAGGCGAGAGCGTGGCACCGAAAGCGTCTATCTGATCAGCGCCGCACTCGGTGTCGCACTCTTGGTGGTGTCGATCCTGGGTATTCGCTGAGAACGGCAGTATCCGCGACAGTCTCGCCAGAGCGGGCGAGAGCGATCTGCGCCACCGTAAGCCCGAGTGGCCGCGTCAGCTCCAGGCCCAAAAAGCTCCAGTGGCGTTGCCCTTACCGTCGACTACCCACTCATAGACGAGCGCGCAGCGGGAGAGATGGGCAAGAGCCGGCGGGGCGCTCAGCAGGTAGACGGCGCCGCGAAACTCAGTGCCCGTGCCATCTCCGGTGAACCAGCCCAAACCCGCGGCGGCCCAAGTGCCGACACCGCCGTCGCTGGTCATGATCACGCCCTGTTGCGGGCATTCGCCGTAGAGTGACCCGTCGGGTCGAACCTTCGCCCAGTACGTACCCATCATGGTCGTCGCGACACCGCTGAAGTCCCCGTTGACTTCGAACGTGGTTTCGACCTGGGGTCCGTCGCCAGAGTGAAGGACCCGCTGTCCCGTCACGGTGCCGGTGAGCACGCCGATCTTGTCTCCTAACATGATCGATTCACCCTTCTGGCCTGAGCGCCGAGCGGAGTGCCAACGGCACGATTAGGGCCTCAATAGTTCAGCTTACACCAGCCACGCTGTCTTGCGCGGGATCTGGCTATAACGTTACCGATACGTCAGGGATAGGCCGTCGAGCCTCACGGACTGCGCCTCGCCTCTTCCGTTTCCGTCGACTTGGAAGGCGACAACTGTCCTATCGGTGCCGTCGCCAGCCGCGGCGTTGTATGTGTCCCTGCGGGCATCGAATAGCTTTCTGTCGCAGTACAGATAGCGAGCGGTTGGACGAAGTTCCTCTCACCGCCGCTGCATGTGCGCAACACCTGGTTGCCGCGGGTGCCGTGGGTCAGGCCTCGAGCGGCCACTGCGGGACACCGGTCGGTGTTGTTTGGGACCGTTTTCACCGACCCCGCGCCACCAGGCGGGCGACCCATGCTTCGGTCGAACGCCTGCTGGGCGCTGGCGCTGAGGCCGGCTCGGTAGGGTGGGTGCCGTGAGTGACAGCCGGGCCCTCCGTGACGATGAAGACGGCGGTTCCGACCCCGACGAGGTGATAGTGCCCGAAAGTCGCCCCACCGAGCGCCTCGGTCCTCATCGCTGCCGCCGCGGCGCGCTGTCTCGGTGCCGGCCGCGAGGTTGACGCCAACCTGAATTGGTACCCGTCCGACGCCAGTCCACCCATAGCCCCCGACGTGATGGTCCTGCCTCCCGGTGTTCTCGACCGCGCCGCGCAATCCTTTCGGCAGCCCACTGATGGTCCCGGACCCGAAGCAGTGGTCGAGGTGCCCTCCACCTCCGACGAGCACCTCCGGTTTCTGGAGAAGCTTCGCCGCTACCAGCGGCTCGGGACAATCGTCTACATCGTGGTCACTGCACCGGCCGCGCTCGACGTCACGCGGCTGGCGCCCGGTGACGACGAACCCAGCCGATGGCTCGGCCGGGCCTGCCCCGAGCTGGGCGGCTTGTTCTTCCAAGTCCACGACGATCGCATTGCCGTGCGAACGCCGGATGGTCTGGTGGCCACCGACGTCGAAGAGCTACTGGCGGGACTCGACGAGCGCGCCCACGCTGCCCAGGCGCAGGTCGAGGCTGCCCTCGCGCAGGTGGAAGCTGCCAGCTCGGAGGCGGCGCGGCTGGCCGAGCTGTTGCGCCGCCACGGACTCGATCCAACGGCGGAAACCTGACGGCGGTCGTCTGATGGCCGTAGCGGTTCCATTCGTCCTCGGTTCGGTCGCCGATCGGGGCGAAACGGCGGCGAATGTAGAGATCCGTTCACCGCGACCGGAGATCGGTTACTGGGAGGGCTTCATCTTCAGAAGTCGTTGCGGTGTGAGTCTTGCGTTCAGTTCGGCCCTCTGTTCGACCATCCCCGCGTGGCCATCCTGGTGGGCATTGAGATAGCCAATAACGACGGCCGCCGCATCAGTGGTGCCCAACCGCGCCCACCAGAGGGTGATCCTTTCGAGCGCGACCAAGGCCATAGCGTGGTTGCGGTGGTCGTAGAGGCGGCGGAGTGCTGCAGCCCATGCTTCGGCAGCGTCGGGCATTCCGCTGTTGGAGAGCTAAAAAGCGCGCTGCATGGACGTCCAAATAGTTACGGGGAGAAAGGTGGTGTCGTCTTCGAGGTTGTCGAACTGCTGTAGTGCTTCTAGCGCTTCGGCCTCGCGCCCGGCGCGAGAAAGGACAATGCTTTTCGCCCAGGCGAGCATGGCGTCGATACCCGTGGAGGGCAACGCAGTAGCGGCGTTCTCAGCGCGGGCCAGGAAGTGGGCTGTCTGCTCGGGCGCAAGCGCCGCAGCCATGACTGCTCCCGTGGTCGCAGTGCGCGCGACGTCCAGTGGCGACTCCGGCTCAATGGAGTCCAAAGTCATGAACCTTGACCAGGTATCTGCGCTTCGCCCCGTGTACCACGCCGCTACGGCATAGCCCCAATGACATCCGCTGGTAGTGGGATGAGTTGGGTAGGGGGCGGCCGCGATTCCTGCTCGCGCTAGGCGTTCTGCTTCGTCCGCGTCACCGAACTGGGCTGCGAACCTCGCTGCCACTGCGAAGGTTGGGGGACGACCAGTGAGGTGGCACGCCTCGGAGGCCCAGTCTCCCACCTCGAGACCTTCTGTGGTGGGATCGAGTGAGCGGACTGGACGAACGCGTTCCCCGTCGACCTGCAGCGGCTCACGGCTGGTGGCAAGGATCCGGACCGTCGGGCACGTCCGAGCGACCCCGCCCGCGAACTCCGCCGCGGCGTCTACCACATGTTCGCAGTTGTCCAACACCAGCAGCAGTCGCCGCCCGTGCAGGGCGTCGACCAGGCTGGCCATCGGCTCCACGCCCTGTTCGAGTCGGACACGCAGCAGCGACGCCACCACGGAGGGGATGGAGTCAGCGACGGTGATCGGGGCCAACTCAATCAGAAAAACCCCGTCAGGGAACTCACCTGCGGCCATCAACGCCGTCTCCAGCGCTAGTCGGGTTTTGCCCACACCGCCCGGGCCGGTCAATGTCACCAACGGTCGGCTCCCCAACTCCCTTCTCAGCCGAGCCACGTCCTGCGCCCGGCCGATGAACGGCGTCGCCTGTACCGGCAAGTTGCCGACCGCTCCCGCTGTCGCGGCAAGAAGCGGGAAGTCTCGCCGCAACCCCGGGGCGGTCACCTGGAAAACCCGTTCGGGCCGGCTCAACGACTTCAATAAATGATCACCGAGATCAAGCAGGTGAACCCCCATGCCAAGCTCGTCGGCCACCACCTGCGCGGTTGCGGCGGAGAGGAGGATCTGTTCCCCTTGCGCGCTGGCCATCAAACGCACCGCTCGGTTCACGGCCGGACCAAAGTAGTTCCCATCGCGTTCCGCCGCCTGTCCCCGTCGGCACACTCTCCACAGACACAGTCTTCCACCCGGCCGGCCTACTCCCTCCAACCCGAACGTATGCGCTGAGTCAGAGCGCGAGGTGGTGGCGAAACGGCGCCTCAAGTGCGAACAGGTCGGTGGGGTTGAGGTCGGCCATGTAGAAGTCGTCGGCGTCGATCCCGTCGCCAAGCGTGATGACCCAGGCGGCGGTGTCTTCGTCCGCTTCCGCGTATGCGGCAACAACTACACGCTACGCGGGTTGGATGTTGGCGTTCATCCGGAAGAGGTTGGTGGGGTCGTAGCGCGCTTTCAGCTGGCGGAGCCGGTCGTGGTTTGCGCCATAGGACGCTCGTATCTTCTCGGGTGCGTCGTCCAATGCGATGTGGTTGATGTAGGCACTGCCCTGGAGATGGGGTTCCCAGTGCTGCCATGCCTCACGCAACCAGGCGATGTGACCCTCCGATTCTCCAGCCTCCGCCCATTGGCCGATGATGTCGACGTCCCATTGGGCGCGACGAGCCGAGAACGCCGTCGCTGATTCAGGGACCCGGGTTGCCGCACCGTGCATGTAGAAAAACAACATGGCACTCAGGGGTGACGTGAAGTTCCCCGCCTGTTCGACGACGATATCGATCAACTCGTCGGGAATCTGCTCCGTGAACGCCGAGCGCCAGTAGCGATGCAGACCGATGATGGCGTTGGGCTCATCCAGCAGGGTTTGGCGCACGGCATGGGGCATGGGGCCGACAAGGTCTGCCACGGGGCGCCCGAACTGCCGAGCCGGGGCCAACACCCGCTCGCCCTCGGCCAAGGGACCGTTGTAGCCCATGATCATGGCGACGACGGGAACCCCGGCTTGGGGGTCGGTGAGCAGCGCGGCGACGACCTCAGCGTCGTCTGGGAGCGTTGGGCAGAAGTCGCGATAGAACCGCAGTACGTCGCGCGCCTGATCGAGCCCGTAAACGACCATACCGCCGAGCACGGTGGAGACCGGGTGGAGCTGGTACTCGAAAGAGGTGACGACCCCGAAGTTGCCACCCCCGCCCCGCAACGCCCAGAACAACTCCGCATGCTGGGAGGCGTTGACCGTCTGGAAGGTCCCGTCGGCGGTCACGATGTCCGCCGAAAGCAGGTTGTCCACGGTCAGTCCGTGTTTGCCCATCAGCCAGCCGAGACCACCGCCCAGGGTCAGGCCGGCAATGCCGGTATTGGACACCGTTCCCCCGGGCGTGGCCAGACCGAATGCCTGGGTCTCACGATCGACTTCGCGCCACAGCGCGCCCCCCTGCGCCCGGGCAGTTCGGGTCTCGGGATCGACCCTGATTCCACGCAGCGCGGCGAGATCGATCACCATGCCTCCGTCATTGGTGCCGTATCCCGGTGCGCTGTGGCCTCCGCCCCGCAGCGACAACACCAGATCGTGGTCGCGGGCGAAGGCTACGGCGTACTGGACGTCGGCGACGCCGCTCACCCGCACAACGACAGCGGGACGCCGATCGATGTTGCCGTTCCATACCCTTCGGGCCGTGTCGAAGTCGGCGTCGGCGGCGACGATCACGGAGCCAGTCGTGCCGCTGCGCAGCGCACCGACGGCTTCGTCATCCAGCACTATTGGCCGGCCGGTGGAGCTCATTGCTTCAATCGTGGTCATCTGTCGATCTCCTCGCTGGGACCCGACGAAGGTCGTCGCGCCGACTGTATACCTCAAGGTTGGGGCCGCGTCGGTTGACATGGGCGTAGCCGCTGGCTTCCAACGCGTGCATGGAACTCACCGCCACGGCGCCCGGGCGTCTGACCGTCAGGCGGGCATCCCCATCGGTCCCGGGAAAGGTAAAGACAGAAGGCCGGTGTCAGTACAGGCGCGTCGTGCCGCCACCATCGACGGCGAGAACAGCACCGCTTCCGAAGCTCGCTGCGTCTGAACAAAGCCAGGTGATGGCGGCTGCTGTTTCGTCCGGATCGCCGACCCCGTTCATAGCGGAGTGGCGCCTGACAACCTGATCGACGAGGTCGGGAGCCGCGGCATGTGCACCCCTCCGGTTGCGTCATTCTTGCCGAAACTCGTCTAGTAGTGTACGGGTGGTTCTGTCAAGAGTCCGTGCTTTGCCGGCTCGCATTTCTCTAGCTAGCTAGAGCGCATCACCGCGAGTCGTCAGCTGGTCTGGCTCTTGATTTTGGGGCACAGGTCCATGAAGGGCGAGCTCAATCTCCGAACGGATTCGATCAACCAGGAGTTCGTCAGGGAGTTGCTCGCCCGCCGCTCGGAGTTCCTCGTAGCGAGTGGCGCCGAGGGCGCGGCCTGCGGAGATTCGGGCTTGAGCGTTCGCTTGCGGCCGGGTTGAGACCGGCTTCGAGGCGCCGTCGATGAGAGCGACCGCCTCGTGAGCGTCGAGGGCGCTGAAAGGAGCCATGAAATCTCGTAGCGATCGCCGGATCCATTGCCGAGCGCCGGTAGCTCGGAACTCATCGAAACTGTCGGCCAGTCTTCGTAATCCCTCGGCAGGATCGGTGTCTGCGTAGGCAGTGGCAACCATGAGCAGAGTGCTGCCGACCCAGAAGGGGTAAGCCGGACGTCGGCACAGGGCCACGGCCTCTTCCAGTAGATCCCGCCCGCGGTCTGGATCCACGGTACCGAGTGCCAGGCCAAGCGTGAGGCACGCCCGTGCCTGCAGCCAAGTGTTTCCGATTTCGCGAGCAAGGTCGAGACAGGACTCGCCCAACGCGATGTCGGGAGTGCCGGCCATCATGCGCATGAAACCCAACTGATACAGCGCTTCGACTCGGTCGTAGGCGGCGGACGCACCAAGCGCTGCAGCTAAGGTCACCGCCTCGCTCGCCGCGTGTGCCGCTTCCTCCACCCGGCCTTGGTAGGCGAGGCCATAAACGAGCAGGATCCCGAGACGCGGGTCGGGAGGTAGCTTCAGCGTCTGGTGGCGTTCGGCGGCCCGTCGTGCCCAATGCTCGGATTCGAGGGGATCATCTTGGGCGTGGCCCCCGAAGGCGAGCACTAAATAGGCACGAGCGACCAGCGTGTGGGATTCCGCGGCCGGCAACGCGATAGCGGAACGGGCCCAGGCCCAGATCTCGGGTTTCCGGCGAGTGTGGTTGAATGGTTCCAACGACGTCACGATCCTCAGCGCAGTGTCTACGTCCCTCTGGCTGAGCGCCCATTGCAGTGCGGCTCGTAAGTTGTCGAAATTCTCCTCGACACGTGTGACCCACCCCACGTCGTCGGGCCCGCGCATCCCGGACCAAGCCTGTTCTGCGAACTCTGTGAAGTATTGGGCGTGGCGTTGGCCCAACTGCAAAGCCTCATCGGCGGCGAAGTGATCGGCACCGTACTGTCGCATTGTCTCCAGGAGCGAGTAGCGAGTTCTACCCCTGTGTTCCGTGGCTACCACCAATGACTTATTCACCAAAACGTCAAGAAGATCCAGCGTGGTGAGTTCGTCGCCGGAGCCCAACGCGGTGACAGCGTGGGCGGCCTCAAGGTCAAAGCCGCTGGCGAACACAGATAATCGACTGAAGAAGGCTCGCTCGGTTTGGCCGAGCAGATCAAAGCTCCAATCCAGGGCTGCCTGAAGGGAGCTATGCCGTTCGCCTCCCTTGCCCAGTGCGAGAAGCCGGAAGCGGTGATCGAGACGAGCCAGCAGTTCCGACGCGGTCATCGATCTCATCCGCGCCGCCGCCAACTCGATGGCGAGCGGCATCCCGTCCAGACGGCCACAGATCGTCCGAACGACGTCGGGAGCAAACTCTGCAGCAAAGGAGCCAAGCACTGCGGAGGCACGCTCGAGGAACAACTCCGCGGCAATCCCATCGACAGGCAAGGGCGGGACAACCCAGACAGACTCCCCGAGCACGTGAAGCGGCTCGCGGCTCGTCGCCAGGATGACTACATCGGCCGCCGCGGAAAGGATCCGGCGGGCCAGGAGCCCCGCCGGTTCAAGCAAATGCTCACAGTTGTCCAAGACGATCAGCGCCCGCCAATCGCGCAAAACCTGCACGGCAAGCTCCGCTGGACTGAGCCCTCCGCGCGATACGAGTCCGATGGTCGACGCAAGCGCGTGCTCCACCGCGCCCGGGTCCGAGAGCGGGGCCAGCTCGAGGACCCAGACCCCGTCAGGGAACATTTCGACCATCGCCGCCGCCGCTTGGAGCGCCAAACGGGTCTTGCCCACCCCGCCGGGCCCCACCAGCGTTACCAACCTTACCCTCAGCGCCTCGGCCACGATGGCGTCCAGTTCGTCGACCCGACCGAGGAATGAAGTCAGCTGCGACGGCAGGTTGCCCCGGAAACCGCCAAGCGAACGCAACGGCGGGAACACTCGTCCCAGACCGTCCGCCACGACCTGACACACGTGCTCCGGCGAGGCAAGATCGCGAAGCCGGTGCACCCCTAAGTCAACAACGTCGTACTGTAGCGACCCGGAATCCCGAGCAAGGTCCATGGCGGCCGCGGAGACCAGGATCTGACCGCCATGGGCAATGCCCATCAGTCGTGCCGCGCGGTTCAAGCCCGGACCGAACCAGTCCCCATCTCTCTGCGCTGCTTCGCCGACGTGGACGGCCATCCGAACTTCCAACTGGCCGATCGCACCCCATGCCCGTGCAATCAGTCCCCTTTGCGCTGCCACTGCGGCCGAGATCGCTTCACTGACAAAGGGAAATGTCGCACAAACGCCATCCCCCGTATGCTTGAAGATCGCGCCGCCAGCGTCCTCGATAGCGGACACGAGGATGCCGTCATGAACAGCGAGTGCCTTGGACATCAAGTCCGTGACGTCTGACCACAGCCGAGTCGACCCCTCGATGTCCGTAAAGAGAAACACCTGCGTCGCCACGCCCGCTGACCCTAACCGGAGTTCACCCTCCGAGACTCAGGAAGCCCCTCAGGGGTGCGCTCGCCTAGTGTGCGTACCTATGGCGCGCCTTCCACTGGTGGACCCCGACGATCCTGGCACCGATCCTGAGACACGCGAGGTGCTCCTTCGGGCTCGGGCGAGCAATGAGGGCCGTGACGACATTCCCTGGCGTGACGTCAATGTGACGCGTGCGCTGGCCAATCACCCCGGGATCATGAAGGCGTTCTCGTCCTTCGCCCGGACCGTGTATAGCGCCAACACGCTGAGCCCGGCGGAACGCGAGCTGGCATGGTTGGCGACCTCGGCCGTCAACGATTGCCACTATTGACTTCCGACTCACACGGTGCTCGGTCGGAACGCCGGTCTCAGCGATGTCCAGATCCGCCACGTCGGCGATGACAACCCACCCGAGGGCCTCTACGACGAAGCCTCAACGGCGCTGTTGCGTTACGTGCGGGCGTCGGCCCGCATGGAGCGGATCGACGACGAGTTGTATGGGGCGCTCGAAGCCTCTTTCAGTCGGGTCCAGATCATGGAGCTGTGCTTTGAGGTCGGCCTCGCCGGTACGGTGAACCGCTTTCACGCCACGTTTCTCACCGACCTCGATGCGGAAACCGCGGCCTGTCCGATTCCGGACCTGGTGGCCGAGGCTGCGCAGCGGGGGTGGAGGCGCTCCGCCGGCTGATGGCGCAGGAGAGGACGGGGTCCCCGACGTAGGGGTGGCCCTCTCCGGCGGCGTCGGGGATCTTCAAGGCGACCCCTCGCTGCGTGGCTTTACCACCACGTAGCGAGGGGTTGACGAGAATACACTCGACCCGTTTGGGTACTTCACCGAGCCGGGACCAGCGGGCCCGCTTCAGTCCGGCTCAGCCCTTGCCGTGGCGCAGGAGCCGGCCGGAGTATGTGTTGGTCATCTCGTCGTTTTCGATGGTCTGTTCACCGTTGACGATGACGGCGTGGTAGCCCTTG
>JANPEN010000073.1:0-2134 GCA_031422955.1 Acidimicrobiia bacterium | reverse complement strand
CGGTCACACCCGCTGGGGGCCCCTGATGAGCTGGCCGGGCATGGCCCCGGTGGCCTCGCCGTGGCGGTAGATGACCTCACCGCGCTTGATGGTGGCGACATACCCATCGGCACGTTGCACGAGGCGCCGACCACCAGCGGGCAAGTCGAAGGCCATCTCCGGTGCCCGCAGCGTCAGGTGCTCGAAGTCGATCACGTTGAGATCGGCCAGCATGCCAACTTCCACCGTGCCCCGATCGTGCAAGCCGACCTGGCGGGCGGTGTCACGGCACTGCCGTTGCACGACGTACTCCAGCGGCAAGCGCTCACCCTGGGTTCGGTCTCGCACCCAGTGGGTCAGCATGTAGGTGGGATAGCTCGCGTCACAGATCACCCCGCAGTGCGCACCACCATCGGACAGACCGGGCAGGGTGCACTCGTCGAGGTTCATCTCGCGGATCACGTCGAGGTTGCCGTCGGTGAAGTTGGCCAACGGGAACAGGATCAACTCTCGCCCGTCGCGCTCCAGCAGCAGGTCGTAGGCCAGCTCCACTGGCTCCACCCCGGCGGCCTTGGCCCTGGCCTCGATGCTGTGCTCGGGTGCCGGCTCGTAGTCGGGCGGGTCACCGAGGGGGAACATCTTGTGGAAGGACTGGGCGACGATGCCGCTCATGCCCCGGGTGCGACTGCTGTGCTCCTCAATGAGGTGCGCCCGCACTTCGGGCCGGCGCATGGCGGACACCCGCTCCTCCAGGTCCAGGCCGGCCAGCTCGCGCTTGTAGGTGGGGCAGGTGATGAAGGGATGCATGGAGGATTGCAGACCCAACAGCAAACACACCGGACGGATGGCCACCTGGGCGGTCACGTTCGAGCCGGCGGCCCGTGCGTCACGGATGCGGTCCAACACCTCACGCCAGCGTTGGGGGTTCTGGTCGTTCTGCACCAGCAGCACCGACAGAGGCGCGTCGGCGCTGTCGGCCAGGCCACGGAAGATCTCGAACTCGCGGTCCAGATCCTCGAAGTCCGACACGATCTCCAGATGGCCGAAACCGGCGTCTCGCAACGCCGCGCTGATGCCCCACAGCTCGGCCGGGGCGTTGGTGAGGGTGGGGATCTGGTTGCCCTCCTTGTCACGGTGGTTCACGGTGCGCGAGGTGGTGAAGCCCAGTGCGCCGGCCTGCAGCGCCTCCAGCGTGAGGCGGCGCATCTCGGCGATCTCCGCCTCGCTGGCCAGCTCCTGGTGGTCGCGGCCTCGGTCCCCCATCACGTAGACCCGCAGCGCCGAGTGCGGCATCTGCGTACCCACGTCGATAAGGCGGGGCAGCGCCTCGACCGCGTCGAGGTACTGGGGGAAGGACTCCCAGTTGAACGGGACCCCCTCGGCCAGGGCGGCGCCGGGGATGTCTTCCACGCCTTCCATCACGCTGATGAGGAACTCGTGACGGTCCGGGCGCACCGGAGCGAAACCAACCCCGCAGTTACCGAACACCACCGAGGTGACCCCGTGCCACGACGAAGGGCTGAGCGCCGGATCCCACACCACTTGGCCGTCGTAGTGGGTGTGGATGTCCACGAAGCCGGGGGTGACGAGCTGGCCGGCGGCGTCGATCTCCTCACGCCCGGCCTCGCTGATGGAGCCCACCGCGCTGATGCGGTCCCCGTCGATGGCCACATCGGCAATACGGGCGGCGGCGCCGGTCCCGTCCACTAGCCGTCCGTTGCGAATCACCAGATCGTGCATGCCAGCCCCCAAATATGCGCTCTGTTGCCGTGTGACCAGCATCCTACGGCCTGGAGTCCATCCCCGGGGCAGCGGACCCGCAGGCGACCTATCCTGCGCGCCATGACCCACCGTACCGCTGCCGACATACGTGCCGGTATCGACCACCCCATCATCGATGCCGACGGGCACTGGCTGGAATACCACCCCACCCTCATCGAGGCCCTGGAACGCATCGGCGGGCCCATCGCCGCCGAGGGGTTCGCGCTGTTCCCCAAACGGGTGGGCCGGGCGCTGTCGATGACCGTGGAGGAGCGCCGCCACCGGGGTGTGGCCCAGGAGATCTTCTGGGGGTACGCCACCGCCAACGCCACCGACCGGGCCACCGCGCTGATCCCTGGCTTCCTCTACGAGCGGCTCGACGAGTTGGGCCTGG
>JANPEN010000072.1:0-3909 GCA_031422955.1 Acidimicrobiia bacterium | reverse complement strand
CGCGGCCCGGTTGATCCGGAAGCCGCTGGAGAGTTTCTCCATCGACTTGTTCAACATGCCGTCGTTGATGGTCAAGTTCCGGTGAGCCGAAACCGCCATTGTGTTCTGATTGATGCGCAGACCCATGGTGATCCTCCTTGAACGTTCTCTCTCCCGAGCAACGCCAACCTCCTTGTCGGCGCCGCAAGAACTATCGAGCGACTAGCGCAGCGCCTTCAGCCATGAAATGGGGATTTCGTCCCTGTGGGCATCGCGTGGCTCCGGTGCCGATGCTGCTGGGTCGGCACTGAGGGACAGCGTGGCCAACAGCTCGAAGGCGTTGTCGTCGGGCAGGATGCCCAGTTGGGACTGGAAGCCCATCGGGCCGACCTGCCAGGCCGCGAAGCATTCCGCCCAATCCCCCGCCGGGGTGGCGAAGTCGTTGGCGTCGGAGGCGCCGAACCATTCCAGCGTGGTTGGCAAGGTCCGCTCGGCCCGCCAGCGAGCTCGTCCGGCCGGGTCCAGATGCTCCAGATCCACGGCATGACCGATCTCGTGGGCCAGCGCGAAGGCCACCTCATCGAGGGCCTGACCAGCCCGGACATAGACCTCGATGACCCGGTCGGGCCACAGGGTACGGCCGAGGAAGCCTGGCTGGCTGCCCAAGAAACGCAGCGACCAGGTGGGCAACAACTCGCGCCACGGGTACCAGATGCGCGACAGGGCCTGGGCGCCGACGGCCAAGGTGGTGGGCGTAGCCCGGTACCCCAGGGCGAACAGGCGCGTCGAGGTGGCGGCGGGGGCCATCTCAGCCACCCATCGAACTGCGAGGGGAACGGGCAGGGCGAACCGGCACCCGAAGCGGCACCAGCCGGGGAGCCCGGGTGATGTTGGTGCCGACGTCGTGGCGACGTCGGCGAGCGGAAGCGGTCCAGCGGGACCAGAACGAAAAAATGTGCGACACGGCGGACGCCCTCCATGGCGGCGTGGCTTCCCGGCGAACCGGGGGAAAATCGTTACCCGTTCGTCAATCCGTGACGAGCGGTGGGGGGACGGGGGATGCGCATCGCAACGGCAACGCCGCCGCCGTTCTTGAGACGATTGACCCAGGCGAGGGCCCGACTCCCCCAGGTCGGGGTGGGCGCTGAGGAAGACAAGAAAGAGTTGGTAGAGAAAGGGTCCGCGCCGCGGGGTAACGTCGGCCATTCCGATGTCGCCCGAACACGTGGTGCTCACCAAATCGGCCGCAGCCACCCAGCGGGTGGCTGCCGCGCTCGCTGAGCTGGCCGAACCGGGGGACCTAGTGCTGCTCACCGGCGATCTCGGGGCAGGGAAAACCACGTTCTGTCAGGGCTTCGGCCTGGCCCTGGGGGTAACCACGCCCATCACCAGCCCCACCTTCACCCTCCATCACCGTTACGAGGGGCGGTTGGTGTTGCACCATCTGGATGTGTACCGCCTCGATCAGATCGGGGAAACCATCGAGCTGGGTCTGTCAGAGCTGCTCGATTCCGGTGGTATCACGGTGATCGAATGGGGCGACAACATCCGCCCGGTGCTACCGGCGGACTACCTCGAGCTCGCCCTGGAGTTGGGCCACCAAGACGATGATCGGCGCTTGCGGCTGCGCTGCGTCGGCCCCAGTTGGGCCCAACGCTTCGTGGGTCTGGATCAGCACTTGTCCCGCGCCGGGGGGACCCCGTCATGAGGCGGGCCCAGTTGAGGCGGGCCCAGTGTTGATTTTGGGGGTGGAAACCTCCTCGACTCAGGTGAGCTGCGCATTGGGCAGCCATGAGGGGGTACGGGCGGCTGCCCAGGTCAACCGAGGTCAGCGTCACGCCGAGTTGTTGACCCCCATGATCCAGCAGGTGTGTCGGGCCGCCGAGGTCGACTTCGCCGATCTCGGCGCCATCGCGGTGGGGGTCGGGCCGGGCCTGTTCACCGGCCTGCGGGTCGGGGTGGCCACTGCCAAGGCCATGGCCTTCGCCCTACGTATCCCCATGATCGGGGTGAACTCGCTGGATCTGTTGGCCTTCCCTGTGCGTTTCACCAGCCGTACCATCGTGGCGGCCATGGACGCACGCCGCAACGAGGTGTTCTCCGCCTTCTACCGGCCTACCCCCGGCGGTCTGCAGCGCTTGGCCGGCCCTCAGGTCGGTGGCCCGGCCGAGCTGGCATCGGAGATCCAGGCTCATGGCGAGGAATGCCTGCTGGTGGGCGACGGGGCCTTGCGCTACCACGACCATTTCGACGGGCAACGCAAGATCGAACTGGGTGACGCGGCCCTGGCCCATCCCTCGGCGTGGGCGCTGGTGCAACTGGCCCACGCCCAGGCTCTGCGCGAGGAGTTCGTGTCTCCCGACGAGATCCGCCCTACTTACCTGCGCAAGCCCGACGCCGAAGCCAACTGGTTGCGTCGCCCGGACCTGTCGGCACCGGCGGCCAGCCCGTGAACGCCCTCCGAGCGGGCGAGCTGTCCGAGCCGGGGGAGGTGACCATCTCCCTCATGCGGCGCCGGCATCTGCCCGCTGTGTTGCGCATCGAGAAGCAGGTTTACCCCCGGCCCTGGACTATGGGGCTGTACCTGGGTGAGCTGTCGCTCGGGGCTACTCGGCTCTACGTGGTGGCCCGTCACGGCAACCGGTTGGTCGGCTACGCCGGGTTCATGATGAGCCTCGACGAGTGTCACATCACCACCGTGGCGGTGGACCCCACCCTGCAACGGGCCAAGATCGGTACCCGGCTGCTGTTGGTGCTGGCCAGCCGGGCGGTAGCCCGAGGGGCGGTCAGCCTGACGCTGGAGGTGCGGGTCACGAACAAGGCCGCCCAAGAGCTATACCGGCGTTTCGGTTTTGCACCCGCCGGGGTCCGAAAGGGCTACTACGCGGAGGTCAACGAGGATGCGCTGGTGATGTGGGCTCACGACATCAACGAGGCGGGCTACAGCCAGCGTTTAGCCACCATCGAGGCCGGCCTGGCCGAGCCGACCCGCACCGAAGGGGTCTGACATGCCCGCAGCATCGCTGACCGGGGTATCGCTAAGCGGGGAAAAGTTGATGCTCGGCATCGAGACCTCGTGAGATGAGACGGCGGCCGCGGTGGTGGCCAGGGCCGCCGATGGCAGCTTCCAGATCCGCTCGGCGGTGGTGTCCAGCCAGATTGACCTGCACGCTCGCTACGGCGGCGTGGTTCCGGAGGTGGCGTCTCGGGCCCACATCGAGCGCCTCAACCCGGTGCTGGCCGAAGCGTTGCTGGAAGCGGGCGTGACCGGTGGCGACATCGACGCGGTGGCCGCCACCATCGGCCCCGGTCTGGTCGGCTCGTTGCTGGTCGGGGCGAGCGCGGCCAAGGCGTTGGCTTTGGTGTGGGGCGTGCCCTTCGTCGGGGTCAACCACCTCGAGGCCCACTTGTTCGCGCCCTTGTTGGAGGAGCCTGACGTGGCCTTCCCCATGCTGGTGTTGCTCGTCTCCGGCGGCCACACCATGCTGTTGGGTATGGATGGCCCTGGGCGTTATCGCCTTTTGGGCCGAACTCTGGACGATGCGGCCGGCGAGGCCTTCGACAAGGTGGCCCGCTATCTCGGTCTGGGCTACCCCGGTGGGCCCGCCATCGACGCCCTGGCCACCCACGGCGATCCCGCCGCCATTGCCTTCCCTCGTTCGATGTTGCACGAAGGGTTGGACTTCTCCTTCTCCGGTCTGAAGACCTCGGTGGTGAACCATGTTCGCCGCAATCCCACCGTGCCCGCCCACCAGGTTGCCGCCGCCTTCCAGGAGGCAGTCGTGGACGTGCTGGTCCACAAGGCCCGTCGGGCCGCCACCGAGATCGGGGCGGTGGCCATGACCCTGGCGGGGGGTGTGGCCGCCAACAGTCGCTTGCGGGAGCGCTGGCTCGATGCGGCTATGGCCGATGGGCGTCGGGCCCATCTGC
>JANPEN010000071.1:0-10530 GCA_031422955.1 Acidimicrobiia bacterium | reverse complement strand
GGATTGAGGGAGGCGTGGAGCGAGGCGAGGCCACCATCACGGTGGCGGATCGAGGCGGTATTGCGTTGGATCTGCCGCTGCGAACCGAACGCAACCCGCGGTTGCGGGGGACGAAACACCTGGTGGCCTCCGAGCAGGCGGTGCTCGTCGCCCGCGGACGTTCCGATGGTCGCCTCATCATCATCGTGCCCGAGATCAAGGGCGGCGACAGCACCGGCCTCACCCTGTTGCACGTGCGCTTTCACGATCGTTTGGCGCTGGCCTCGCTGCGCAGCGCGCTCAGCGGCTACCGGCATCGCTACCGGGTGCTGGAGGACGCGGTCACCGAGACCGAGCCGACCTTCCGCGAGGACCTTTTGGAGTCCATGTCGGTGGCGGAGCTGCTGACCGAACCGATCAGCACCCTGGCCGACCGCTGGCGGGTGTAAACGTTCACCGCCCTGATCAAGGTGCGGGCCCGCAGGTGATCGGGGCCGCCTCCCGGACTGGGGGGCAGGGGGCGTAGTGGCGAATCGACGTCGAATCGACGTATACGGGTGGGGGTATCGCACCGAATCGGTGTCGATTCGTTCCGAGGGGCGGCGGGGTCGTGGCGGTAGTCTCGGCAGCGGTGATCGGCCTGGGGATCGACAACGTGGACGTCGAACGTTTCCGAAAGGTGCTCCAGCGCACCCCTCGTTTTGCGGAGCGGGTTTTCACCCCCGCCGAGCTGGCCTACGCCGCCGCCCAGGCCGACCCCACCCAACGCTTGGCGGCTCGTTTCGCCGCCAAGGAAGCGGTGATGAAAGCTCTGGGTGTCGGACTGGGTGCCGTGCGGCTGGCCGATATCGAGGTAGTTCGTCACCCCTCGGGGGCGCCGGGGTTAGCGCTACACGGGGGCGCCGCCGCGCTGGCCAAGCAGCGGGCGGTGGGGCGCTGGTGGCTGTCCTTGACCCATACCGACCTGGTCGCCTCCGCCATCGCGGTGGCTGAATGAGAGGGGTGGCTGAATGACTGGGGTCGCTGAATGACTCCTATCGTCACCCCCGAGGAGATGGCGGCCATCGACGCGGAGGCCAGCGAATCGGTGGCCGTCCTCATCGAGCGAGCCGGGGCGGCCACCGCGGCCGTCGCCATGGCCATGCTCGGTGGCGCCTACGGCAAAAGAGTGCTGATCATCGCGGGCAAGGGCAACAACGGTAACGACGGGCGGGCCGCTGCTCGGCGGCTTTCGGCCCGCGGGATACGGGTGGCCACTATCGGCCCCGACCGGCCCGCGCCACCGGGGCCGGGGCCCGACCTGGTTATCGACGCCGCCTATGGCACCGGCTTTCGTGGGTCTTGGACGCCCCCGGTGCTAGCCGGCGTCCCGGTCTTGGCAGTGGACCTGCCCAGCGGCGTGGACGGGCTCAACGGGCAGGTCGGGCTGGGTGCGGCCCTTGCTGCGCAGCGCACCGTCACCTTCGCCGCCCTTAAACCCGGCTTGGTCCTGCACCCAGGGCGGGGTTTGGCCGGCGCGATCACCGTGGCCGACATCGGGCTCGACTGCTCCAGGGCTCGAGCCTGGCTGGTCGGCCCGGGTGACGTGGCCGCCTGGGTGCCGGCCCGCCCGTTGGAAAGCCACAAGTGGCGCGCCGCTTGTTGGGTGGTGGCCGGCTCGGCGGCCATGCCTGGCGCGTCCCACCTCTCGGTTGGGGCAGCGCTGCGGGCGGGGGCGGGTTACGTGCGGTTGAGCTCGCCTGGTCTCACCTCCTCCCCTGGGTCGCCCACCGAAGCAGTTTTCGAGCCGCTGGCGGCCAGGGATTGGGCATCGACCGTGCTCCAGGAAGCGGGTCGATTCCGCTGCGTGGTCATCGGTCCTGGGTTGGGACGTTCCCCCGCCACCGACGTGGAGATCCGCAGGGTGGTGGCGGGCTTGGAAGGGCCGGTGGTGGTCGATGGCGACGGGTTGTCCGCCCTGGGGGAGCGGGCCCCGGACATGCTGCGGGCCCGCCGTTCGCCGGCGGTGCTCACCCCTCATGATGGAGAGTTCGAACGTCTGGCTGGCCACCGGCCCGGCCCCGACCGTCTGGCGGAGGCTCGGGACTTGGCCCAAAACTGCGGGGCGGTGGTGCTGCTCAAGGGACCGACCACCGTCGTGGCGGACCCCCACGGCAAGGTTGGTGTGTCGCTGGCCGGAGATGCCCGCCTGGCCAGCGCCGGCACCGGCGACGTGCTTACGGGCATCATCGGGGCGCTGCTGGCCCAGGGCATGGATCCCTGGTCAGCCGCGTTGGCAGGCGCCGAACTGCACGGTCGGGCGGCCCGCTTGGGACCCCCTCGGGGCCTGGTCGCCGGGGACCTGGTCAATGCTTTGGTGCAGGTGTGGCAGGACCTCGCCGTGCCCACGGCTCCTGGTTGGGTGCCCACCCCCGGCCAGGTTTGGCGGTGAGCCGCTCGGTGGCCACCATCGAGCGTGGTGCCCTGGCCCATAACCTGGCGCAGCTGCGCAGCTGCATCGGGCCGAAAACCTCGCTGTGTGCGGTGGTGAAGGCGGATGGGTATGGCCACGGGGCGGTGGAGGTGGCTCGGGTGGCAGTGGCGGCGGGGGCCGGTTGGCTAGCCGTGGCCCACGCCCAGGAGGGGGCGGAACTGCGGGCCGGCGGCCTGGAGGTACCGATCCTGTTGCTGTCCGAGCCGGTCGACGCCACCGAGGTGGGGTTGGCCGTGACCAACGAACTGCGGGTGACGGTATACAGCGAGGCGGTCATCGATGCCTTGGCCGCCACCCACGCCCCCGTGACCGTTCACCTCAAGGTCGACACCGGCATGCGGAGGGTGGGCGCCGACCCGGATGACATCGTGGCCCTGGCCGGTCGCATCCAAGCCGCCCGTAGCTTGGAGCTGGAGGGGCTGTGGACGCACTGCGCAGTGGCGGATGAGCCTGGCAATTCCTTCACCGCCCTCCAACTGCAGCGATTCGAGGCGGTCTCGGCCCGGCTGAGCAGCGCCGGGATCGAGGTTCCCCTGCGTCACGCGGCCAACTCGGCCGCCTGCATGGCTCACCCGCAGAGCCGCTACGACCTGGTCCGCGCCGGGATCGCCCTGTACGGGGTGGCCCCTGCTGCGGTGCTGGAGGGCTTTCTCGAACTGCGGCCGGTCCTGCGCTGGACCTCCCAGGTCAGCCTGGTCAAGCGGGTGAGGGCCGGGGAAGCCATCTCCTATGGCCACCACCACCGTCTTGGCGTCGACGGCTGGGTGGCCACCGTGCCCGTGGGCTACGCCGACGGCTTGTCGCGACGTTGGGGCCAGGTGGGTGGCGCGGTGCTCATCGGGGGCCGGCGTCGGCCCATCGTGGGCGCGGTGACCATGGATCAGGTGCTGGTGGATTGCGGGGCCGACGATTTGGTCGTCCGCGGCGACGAGGTGGTCGTGCTCGGCGCCCAGGGTGACCAGATCGTCTCGGCGCAGGACGTGGCTCAAGCAACGGGCACGATTGTCTACGAGGTGCTCACCGCCATTGGGCCCCGGGTGGCGCGCCGCTACCGCTGAGGCATGGGCGAGGCGCAGGCAGGCGGGGCTCAGGCCAAGGGGGCCTGGAGGTGGAGCCGGTCGTCGGGCAGGATCACCTGACGGGCCCGATTGGCGGCCACGTTGACCACGATGGGGGCCCGCAAGTTGGCCGTGAAGGCGCTGGAATCACGGTCGACGCTAACCAAGCAGCAGATGAAAGCGTCGCCGGCATCGTCGAGGCCGATGGCACTTTGATCGTCGTCGTTGAGCACCAGCTCGTAGTCAGCGAAGAACGACCAGGGCACCACGGTGAGAAAGGCCAGCTCACCGTCATCGATCGATTGCAGCCAGTAGTAGTCGGGGTTGTCGTCGATCTCGATCAGCAGGGCCCGCATGAAATGGGGGAACCCGGGGATGCCACCGACGAAATCGACCACTCGATGGTCGTCGAGATGGAGCACCCCGAAGCGGGTGGTCTGCAACTCCATAGGTCGAGTCATTCCTCTGCTCGTAACGGACGGTGATCAGTCTGGCTGATACGGCGTGGCAAAAGTGGGCATCGGCCTGGTGCAGTGGCCATCCTCAGCTCAGGAAGCGGCTCAGGAAGCACGGTAGGTCCAGTGCCAGGGTTCACCCGGGACATCGTTGAAGTAGCCGTAGCGCCAGGCGTTGTCTGCCATCCAGCCCTGGGCCTGGTCGCCGAGCTCGAGGTCGAGGGCCAGACCCCAGCCGTGGTTGCTGGTGCCTGGCACCGCGGCCAGCCCACCTTGGCCGTAGAGACCCAGGCGACGGGCCACGTCGACCTGGGCGCCGTGGTCCCGGTAGGAGTCGGTGACCCCGAAGGTCACCCCGTCTCGGCGAGCTGCCGCGCTGAGGCGGCCGAAAGCGTCGGCGGCGGGTTTGGTCAGGCGGTGGGCCCCTTCCCCGATACCGACCAGCATGGTGTCGGGCAGGCGTCCGTTGCCGGCCGCGGTCATGGTGTCGGAGATACCCATGTTGGGTAGTCCGGCCGGCTTGGTGGCATAGACAGGCGTGACCCCAAGGGCCTCCAGCAGCGCCGTGGTGACCGCGTCGGTGGGACCGACACCGTTGCGCTGGGCGCCGGTCCCGTACAGCTTGGCCAGCTCGTCCGAACCAGGCGAGGAAGTTTGGGCCCGTTGCAGGGCCAGGGAGAAGTCCGAGCTGGCGGCCGCAGGGGCGTTGCTGGGCGCACCGGTAGTGGCGGAGCCAGTGGGGGCGAGCAGGCTGGAGACGCCCATGCGGCGCTGAATGTCGTTGATGCGACCCTGCACGCCGTCTAATCCGAGGGAGCGGTCCTCGGTCGGACGAAGGCCTGCGATGTTCACTCACTGGGGATCGGCGGCCCATGGATGGTCCTAAAGGCCTTGTTCGTTCGGGGCTGCGCCCCGGCGCACCCTTTGGGTGCTCCCCATCGCCGTCCGGCTCGCTGGCGCTCGCTCGGCCGGTAGGCGCGTGGAGTCATGGCGCGGTGACGGGGAGTATCCGCACGGTGATGGCAGTATCCTCACAATCAATGCTGGTGCTCACACGACGCACGAACCAGTCCATCGTTATCGGACCCGACGTCACCATCACGGTGGTGGAGATTCGCGGCGAGCAAGTTCGCCTCGGTATCAGCGCACCGCGTCACGTGACGGTGCACCGGGAAGAGGTGCTGGAGCAGATTCGCGACCAGAACCGCAAGGCGGCTGAGCTCTCCGGCGGCGATGCCGCCCTGCTGCCCCGTCGAGCGCCCCAGAACGCACGCACCACCAAACGCTGAGGCTCCCTCCCGCCGGCCACTGGCACCCAGCCCAGGGCTGGAAACGGCTGATGGTGACGCTGGATAGTTCGATTTCCCCATGATGGCCCTTCAGACTGGGACCGTTGAGCGACGACACTCCTAGCGGACCATTCGTCCCAGGTCTGGGGAGTCACACCGCTACATGGATGAGCTCATCGCACTACTGAATGATCAACGGCAGTTGCTGGACGATCTGCTCTACCGCCTGGTGGCGGCCCGCGGCGTGCTCGCTGCCGGGGAGATCCGCTACGTGGCCAGGGCTTCCAGCGAGATCGAAACGGTCGTCGACGAAATTTTCGTGGCCGAGACCCGCCGGGCCGCGGGCATCGCCGAGTTCGCCCAACGGCTCAACTGCCCGCCTCAGCAGATCACCCTGCGGATGTTGGCCAACGCCGCTCCCGAGCCCTATCGCAGCATGCTCGAGCATCTCCACGGCGAGTTCTTGCGATTGGCCGATGAGATCGAACGCAACATCGCCATGAACAAGTCCCTGGCCGCCAAGGGCGCCGCCGAATTGGGCCGGATGCTTTCGGCCCTGGGAGTACCGGCGGCTAGCGAGCGTCCCCTCACCTATGGCCCCGCCGGTGTGCGCCGACCCGGCGACAACCGCACCGCTGTTGGTCCTGGCGCTCATCGCGCCAGCCTCGCCGCCCTTCCCTATCAGGCGGGCCCCACCTACGCCGCCACGCCCCCCTATCCCGCGGCTCCCGACTATCGCGGAGGCAAACGCTCATGAGTTGGACATCACTGCACATTGGTATCTCGGGTGTGAACACCGCCCGAAGGGCCATGGAAGTCATCTCCGAGAACATCGCCAACGTCCATACCGAAGGGTATTCGCGACGGCGGGTCGAACAGGCCGTGGTCGGGCGTCTCGGCCCCATGGCTGCGGAAATGCCCCGCGAGATCGAAGCCGGGGTCAAGGTGGCTGGGGTTACTCGGCTGCGCGATTCGGTGCTGGACAGCTCCTTCCGCTCCCAAGCAGCGGGGGTGTCGGGCGCCCAACTGCGAGCCGAGGTCTCCGCCAGAGCCGAAGAGGTCATGGGACCGCTCGATTCTGGTTTGCAGGATGCCATGGGCGAGTTCTGGGCGGCTTGGGAGCGATTGTCGGCCAGCCCCCAAGACCTAGCCGCCCGCCAGGAGGTGCTCTCCAGCGGACGCCGGTTGGCCACCTCGTTGCGGGGCGCTTCCCAACAGGTCTACGCGCTGCAAAACCTGGTCACCAGCCGAGGCGAAGACGTGGTGCGCCGCGTCAACACCTACGCCACGCAGCTGGCCGAACTCAACACCCAGATCGGCGAAGCGGCCTTCCGCGGCGCAGCGCCCAACGATCTGCTCGACGAGCGTGACGTGTTGTTAGACAAGATCGCCCGACTCACCACCATCACCACCGTGCAGGGTGAGGACGGGATGACCGACGTCTACGTTGGCTCCTTTCCGCTCATCGACGGCGTTACCGCCCAGGAGATCGTGCTGCCGCCCAACGGCGGGCCGGTCTGGGGAATCGACGGGTATCCGGTGGACCTCACCGGGGAGCTGGCCGCCGTCTACGAGGCCCAAACGGTAACCCTGCCTGGGGTGCAGAGCGCCCTCGACGAGGTGGCCTCGGTGTTGCGGGACGTGGTCAACAGCCAACACCGTGCCGGCAGCGACCTCAACGGCAACCCTGGCGCGGACTTCTTCGTGGGCACCTCCTCGGTGGACATCGACGTGGCCACCAACCTGGGCGCTCGGGAGGTGGCGGCAGGGGCCACCGGGGCGTCTGCGGACAACGCCAACGCCCTTCAAATGGCCCGGCTGGGTGTCAAGGACGTGGCCGGCATCGGCAATGTCGACAACTTGTTGGCCACCCTCAACGGACGGCTGGGCGAGAGCGCATCGTCTTCGGAGCAGATGGCCAGGGTGCTCAGCACCAGCTTGGCCTCCCTCGACGATCAACGTCAGAGCCAGATGGGCGTCAACCTCGACGAGGAGTTGTCGGACCTGGTGCGCTATCAGCGTGCCTACCAAGCCTCGGCCCGGGTCATGCAGGTGGCCGACGAGATGCTCGATCGCTTGATCAACCGCACCGGCGTCTGAGCGCCCCCACCCCGTTTTTCCTGAGGAGCGCAACCGCCATGACCCGCATACCGACCCGCACGGCGCACGAGAGCATGCAGCAGGCGATGGAGGTCAACTTCGCCAAGCTCACCGAAGCCCAACGCCAACTCGCCACTGGCAAACGTTTGACCAAGGTGTCCGACGCGCCGACCGACGCCATCAACGCCAACCGGTTACGCAACGAAGAGAAAATGGCCAGGGCCCATGTGACCGCGGCCAACGACGGTCTGGCCATGTTGTCCGCCCAAGACTCCGCCCTACAGTCCATGTCTACCATCCTCATTCGGGTGAGAGAACTGACGGTGGCTGGTTCTTCGGAGATAGAAAGCTCCAATGGTCAACAAGCCATCGCCTCTGAGCTGATCGGGTTGCGTGATCAGCTGGTGTCTTTGGCCAATACCACCCACGATGGGCGAGCGGTGTTCGGCGGCTTCTCTGGCGCCGCGGTGCAGAACACGGCCGGCTCGGTGAGCTGGGTGGGCGACAGCAACACCATTGATCGGCGGGTCAACGCCGAGTTGACGGTGGCGGTGAACAGCGACGGGCAGAAGGTTTTCGGGTTCGCCTCTGGCACACCGGCCGGCGCCGACAACCTCTTTGCCGTGCTGAACCGGGCCATCACCTCGATCCAGGCAGGTAACGCCAGCGGCGCTCGGGCCGAGTTGGACAACATGAACGCCCGCCAGGCCGATCTGACCAACTCCATGGGTTCGGTGGGCGGCAGGGTCAATCAGATCGAGTTGGCGGCCAGCCAGGCCGAAGACGCCATCATCGCCCTACGATCCAGCCGCAGCCTGCTCGAGGATGTCGACATGGGTGCCGCCACCGTGGATCTCAAAGACGCCGAGGCCGCTTACCAGGCCACCTTGGCGGTGGTGGCCCGGATGCAGCGCGTCACCCTGCTCGACTTCTTGCG
Source organism: Acidimicrobiia bacterium (assembly GCA_031422955.1). GTDB lineage: Bacteria > Actinomycetota > Acidimicrobiia > Acidimicrobiales > CAIXPF01 > CAIXPF01. The sequence continues at coordinate 2,239 of JANPEN010000071.1, read as the reverse complement.
CTGAGTCGCCCCGGGTATCTCGGACTGCTGGCCCACGACGCCCACGCTTCGGCGTGGCGTGGTGGGCCATTGTCGTGGTGGGCCGTAGTCGTGGTGGGCCATTGTCGGTTTCGGCTTGCTCGGGCGTTTTAGGGTTGGTCGGGCGCGTGGATCAGGCCGCGTGGGCTAACACGTGGTCGAGATCGACCCTGGCCGAGGCGGTGGCGGCGGCTCGCAGGTCGCCCGCCAGCGGTGGCCGGTTTCGCAACTGGTGGCGGGTGGCGTAGGGGTCGAGCGCGGCGGCGTGGGCCAACACCGCTAGCGCCTGCTCGGCGAATTCGGCGGCCAGCAACGCGTCCGCTGCGATCAGGCACCGGGCCACCGTGGTGGTTCCCGCCATGATGACGGGTCCCGCTGCCCCCTGATGGCGCTCCAGGCACGAGGTGAGCAGCGCGTGCAGTTCGTCGTTGTCGAGCAGGACCACCACTGCGTGGAGGGCCTCGACGAGGTCGGCGGTTTCGATGCCGGAGACGTTGTCGAGGCGGTCGAGGGCGCGGGCCAAGGTCCCAGCTCGGATGGTCGAGCTGATCGAGGTGTTTTGCGCCAAGGCTTTGATGGGGCACAACGCGGCCAAACCGTGGGCCCGCAGCCGGGCCGACCAGATAATGGCCCGGTCTGGATCGAGGTCGGCACCGAGCTGGGAGGCGGCGGCCAGCACCACTTTCTCGCCTGGGTAGGCCTGCCAGCGGGCCTCAGCCAAACGGTCCCGGTAGGAGACGGCGAAGTTGGCCAGGGCCGCGAAAAGCGGAACCAGGTGCTCAGCGGGTATGGATGCGGCCACGTCGGCCTCGAGTGGTCCATCGGCTACGGCGGTGTCGAACAACACCGCCCAGGCGTCGAGAGCCTGGGAGTTGCAACGTAGGGCAGCGGCGGCGGCCTTGGCTGCTTGGTCGCGGTGTTCGAGGGCCCGATGGGCGAGGGCGAGGCCCAGATCCACGCTCTCGGCTCGGAAACCGGTGAAATGGTCGTTGTAGACGCCGATACCTTCAAAACAATCCAGCGCCTGGGCCCAACAATTTAGTTGGAGATACACCCAGCCCTGTAGATAGCGGGCCGGTCCTGCCCCTTCGGGTAAACCTCGCAGCCGCTCGAGATAGGGCGCGGCGAGGGCCGCCTGTCCACTTTCGGTGAGGCTGAGGATGGCGAACTCGAGGGCCCCGCGGGTGATGACCAGATTCTGACCCAGGGCCGCGGCTCGCTCGAAAAGGGAAAAGGCCCGGCCGTGCTCGCCGACCGAACGAAGTGAGCGCCCGAGATCGAAGCAGTCCTTGTCGTTGTCTGGCACCTTGTCCAAGCCGGCGGTGGCCACCGTCAGGTTGCGTTCCCACTTGTTCTTCTGGGTCACGATCTCGTCGAGATAGCCGCGATGCAAAAAGGTGAGCCCGGGCAGGGCCGCACTGCGGGGCGCGGCGCGACCGGGGCGCGAATCGGGTTGCTCGTGCAGGGCGCCGATCCAACGGCAATTGCGGCGTCGAAACAGCCGCGCCATGGGCACCGCGTTGGGCGAACGCACCGGCGCGTGCACCGAGCCCTGCAGATCGAACAGGTCGATGATGAAGCGATCCACCGCAGGGTCCGCGGTGAGGATGTTGCGTAGTTCCGCGGCGGAAGGGCCATCGATCTCCAGGCGCTCGTCGGCGTCGATGGATAGCAGCCACGTTCCTCGCGCCGCGTCCATGGCCTGATTGCGGGCCCAGGCGAAGTCGTTACGCCACGATCCTTCGATGACGGTGGCCCCCAGGGATCGGGCCAGCTCGATGGAGCCATCGGTGGAGCCGGTGTCGTAGATCACGATCTCGTCGGCTAAGGCGGCCACCGAGGCCAGGCAGTCGGCCAGCTCGCCAGCCTCGTTCTTCATGATCATGCAGACCGAGATTTGTGGCTGGGGGGCTACTCGATGGACGTAGGCGCCTAAGGCCACCACGGTGGGCCAACCGGCGGTGCGCAAACCGGCGGCGGTGAGGTTGGCCTCGGATTGGGCTGGGCAACCCATTCGGTCCAACCCGCGGGGGGCAAGGGCGATGGCCCCACCAGCAGCCGGGTTCGGCTGATCGGAGGCGGGCATCGTGATGTCGACCCAACGGCCGCGGTCGCGCTCCAGGCAGGACCGCGCCGTGGCGCGCTGTTCGGATCGGGTGGCGTCGGAGGGCAGCGGATCAGGGGGGCATTGGGGCCACGGCGCGGTGTTGCTGCAGGCGAC
>JANPEN010000070.1:0-2815 GCA_031422955.1 Acidimicrobiia bacterium | reverse complement strand
TCGCCGACCTGGTGGAACCCGAGCCGCCCGAGTACCCGGTGGACTACTTGTGCGCGTACCCGATGCCGGGTGAAACCGGACCCGCCGCCCCCCGATGCCCCTGGTGATCGAGGTGGTGCTGCGTAGGGAACCCCGGGCCCGCGGCTGGTTTAACCGAGCGTTCGAGGCGGCCCGTGAACACTGAACCGGCCTGCCAGGTCCCCTGGCCGATCTGCCCGACCGGTTGCGGGCTGTTTGGCTGTGACCGGCCTTGAGGCGGTGTGCCGGGCCCTGCAGGCGTTCGGAGCGGTGGGGAGGAAGGCCGCCCGTTCAACGGTCCGTGTGGGCGGCCTGCGACCACGCTCTTGGAGGATGAGACGGCGCGCGGGCGCTGGTCTGCGCCGGGCACGCCCTGGCTGCGGTGGTGGGTCCGGCGGGGCGATCCGGCTGGCCGGCATGGGTCGGTAGAACGGCCTAGGTGACTGGTGCTTTCTCGGTGGTTGGGCGGGAAGCGGGGTCAGCTGTTGGCCAGGCGGGTGGCGTGGTTGGCTTCGTCGGGGTGAACGATGCTGGGCAGGTTCGAAAGCAGCCGCCAGTGTTGCTCGTTGCCGTGGGGGGTCGGTCACTGATCCGTTTTCGAGGCTTACGGTGGTTTTGGCGCGGGCTTCGGTTTCAAGGTCGGGTTGGGTGGCGAACAGCACCCGCACCAGGACCTGGTCACCGTTTCGTGAGGCGGTGGTGTGATGCGCGGCCAGGGGGCATCCGCCGGTGTGGGACCACGAACCGCACAACGCCAAGGTTATCGCTGCGCCCGGGGCACCAAGATCACCGTCAGGACCGATGGACAGGACGGCCTGATGGGCGAAGGTTTGGCGCACCGTTACAGCCTGCCCTCTGCGTGATTGGTGGCTGCGCCCTCAGGGACCACCACTGCGCGTCCGCTGGCAGTGGCTCCTGCAGGCTGCGACCGGTCGATGTGTCGAGCAGGAGTTCCACGCTTGCAGGTGCGTCGAGCACCAGCGATCTCACCGCTCGGCGCGAGCCTCGGCGATCGAGCTCAGCGCCGCTGACACCGACCTCGATCGGCTCATCGTGAACGTACCCCGGGGAATCCCTATAACTGTGGTTGACAGTTCCATCCTGAGCGTGTTAGAGGTATGTGGTATCTGACCGAAGCGAGAAAGGGGCTTCCCATGTTGATGCGCACCGATCCGTTCCGTGAGATTGACCGCCTCGCCCAGCAGGTGCTGGGCACCACCGCCAGGCCCGCAGCAATGGCGATGGACGCATACCGTCGCGGCGAGGAATTCGTTGTCGAGTTCGACCTGCCCGGCGTGGACCGCGACTCCATCGACCTCACCGTTGAAAAGAACGTGCTCACCGTGCACGCCGAGCGACGCCGACCCGGTCTAGAAGGCGTTGAACTTCTCGTCGGGGAACGCCCCCAGGGCACCTTCAGCCGCCAACTGTTCCTCGGCGAAGGCCTCGACACCGAACGTATCAACGCCAACTACGCAGACGGGGTTTTGACCCTGCGTCTGCCCATCGCGGAAAAGGCCAAACCCCGCCGTGTGCCCATCAGCCTCGCTGACAACACGCACACTCAGATCACCGCGCAGGCCGACAACCTTGTCGGTGCCTCAGCCTGAGCACCCGAACGTCCTGCGATGGCCTTGTCTTTCCCCGAGGATCATGTAGCGCTCTACACCGTCGGCCAAGTCGCAGGGATACTCGACATCCAGCCCGCCTTCCTCCGCCGGCTGGATGTCGAACACGTCGTGCAACCCGCCCGCTCCGAAGGCGGACAACGCCGCTACAGCCGCCACGAAATCGCCCTCGTGCAACACGTGTCCCAGATGGCGGATGCAGGCATGACCCTGACCGGAATCCGCCGGATTCTCTTGCTCGAAGCCCAAGTCGCTGACCTTCAACAGCAACTCGCGGACCATCAAGCCCCCCAAGCCGCCGAGCAACAGACACCGCCCGCCGACAAAACCACCCCGACCTCCCGCGGCTCAGTCCACCACCTTCCTAACCGGCTTTTGAGAACCCCCCCGGGAGCCCACCATGACTGACCCTGAGAACGTGGAGAACTTCACCGCTGCACAACAAGCAGGGCTTAACACCCGAATCGTTGACCAAGACCGCACCCTTGACGCCATTCACCAACTCGAAGCGGTGGTCGCCTCCGCCGCCTACCAGCGTGAGGTGAATTGGCGCGACGAAGTACTCGCAGCGCTGGGCGTGTTAGACGCCACCCTCAGCGAGGAAGAGGACAACGCCGCCCGGCCCGACAGCCTCCTGTCCGACATCAAACGCACCCAACCCCTCCTCGCCAGCCGAGTCCGCGGGGTCCGCGCCCAATACCGCCAGCTCCGAGACACCATCACATCCCTAACCCGCGAACTCCAACGGCCCGGCGGAGACGCCGACATCGACTTCTCCGACATCCGTCAACGTCTCGCCTGGGTTTCCACCGCCCTACGACACCAACGCGCCCGCGAATCCGACCTCATCTACGAGGCCTACTACCACGCCTTCCAATCCGCTCAGCAGCACCCACGCAGCAGCCGAAGAAGACTCTAGAGCGAAGCGAGACAGCTACATCTAGGTGATCCCGCAATGTCACGACTAGGTGGCTTTCGCAATGTCACGACACCCCGGTCTGTCAAGGCCAGGCTGGCTGTTCGCCACCTGGTCACGCCGGAGTTGACCAGGGCCAGGGCCCGTTCTGCTTCACTGGCCCGGGTGGTCCTGGCTGGATTTTCGTCGGTGATCTGGGATGAGGAATCACGACATTCGCGTGATTGGCTCTGTGATGCGTCGATGGGCTTCT
>JANPEN010000069.1:0-9848 GCA_031422955.1 Acidimicrobiia bacterium | reverse complement strand
GGGCGGCCACCGCCACCAGCAAGGCGTCGCCCGCGTCGTGGCCCAACGTGTCGTTGACCACCTTGAAGTGATCGAGGTCGATGAACAGCACCGCCACCTCAGCCGGGGTCTGGGTGGCCCTGACCAGCGCCTGGTCGATCCGGTCGGCCAGCAACGAGCGGTTGGCCAGGCCGGTGAGGCTGTCGTGCAGCGCCATGCGGGCCACGGCCACCTCGTGGCCACGCCGAGCGGTGACGTCGATCAGCAGCCCGCATAAGCCGAGCAGGGTGCCGGCCTCGTCCCGGCGGGCGGTGACCCGTACCTCGAGCCAGCGAAGTGCTCCCGCCGCCCCCGTGGGTACCTCCACCGCGACGTGGTCCACCTCGCCCTTTGCTAACGGAGCGAGGGCCTGACGCAGGGTGGCCTGAGCTCTGGGAGCGGCGATATCGGTCAGAGGTCGACCCAACATGGCCTCCGGTGGGGTCCCGAAGACCCGTCGGTAGGCCGCGCTCAGCCAGCGACAGCGCAGCTGGAGATCCAGCTCAAACACCACCTCGGACAGGCTGTCGGCCACGGATCTGGCGACCACCGCGGCAGCCTGGGCCGGGTCGGGGGTCCAGGTCACCCAGAGGCCGCCGGGTTGTCGATGGAGTTGCCCACGCCCACTGTTCGACCCGGCCGGCTCCAGCCTTGAGCGCCGCGGCGGATCACGTGCCGATAACGGTCTTGCCGGTCCACTCCGCTCACTTCAGCGCGTCGAGCACCGGGACCAAGGCCTCGTGGAACACCGCGGCCATTTTCTTGGCCCCCGCCGCCGAGGGGTGCAGTTGGTCCCCGCTCGCGCTCAGCACGTCCTCCTGGGTCCAGCCAGTGTCCAAGGTCTCCCGCAAGGGCGCGTACACGATCTGATCGTCGGCGCCAGCTCCCAGGGCCTTGGCCGCATCGTTGAGCAGCCCGAAGGCGACCCGCCCAGTGAGGGCGGGATCGACCAGGAAGGTGATGGGCGGATAGGAGGCCACCACCACCGTCGTCTGGGGGCGCAGGCTACGAATCCGGCGGACCAAGGCGGTCAGCTTCGCCCCTGCCTGGGTGGGCACCGTTTCACGCACCACCCCGTTGGGATTGAATTCCGGCAACAGGTCGTTGACCCCGATGAGCAGCACCACGACGTCGGGCTGGGCTGCATCCAACCAGCCCTGCAGGCTGGCATCGATGTTGGCCGGCGGGCAGTTCGGGCACAGCTTGGAGTTGTCGGGACCGATGGTGTAGCCCCCGTGGCCCTCGTGGTCGGGGTCGGTGCCACCAATGGCCACCGCTTTTTCGCTACCGACGAAGTCCACCTGGTAGCCCGCCGCTTGCAGGCTGGTCCCCAGGTAACCCCGGTAGCTCTGGGGGCTGGCGGCGGGTTGGGCGGGGTCCCCACCGGCGGTAATGGAGTCTCCCAAGGCCATGATCCGCACCGGCGCGGGAACCGCCGAGCCGCTGGTCGAGGAACCAGGGTTGGTCTGTTTATCCAGCGAACTCGAGGTCGAACCGGGGGCGGTGCCGAGCTGGGTGATACCGGTGCTGCTGGCGCTGGGCCGGGTGGGCTCGTCGGCCGAGCACCCCGCCACCGCCGCCACCACCAGCACCGTCGCACCCAGGCCCTGGAGCCACGACCTGTATTTCACGTTCCGCCAACCTTCCACCAACCGTCCGGCTGCACCTGTGCCACGCTACCGACGAGCACCCCCAAGGCGCGCCGAGTCACCAAGATCACACCCAGAGCGAGGATGGGGGCCGATGAGCGATGTTCAGCTCTGGTAGGGAGCGAAGGTGGGGGGCCGCTTCTCCAAGAAGCTGCTGACCCCTTCTTTGAAGTCGGGCCGCTTGAGCGAATCCCGCATGGCTCGGTCGGTGTCCCCGTTGCTGGCCGCCAAGTCCTGCTGCACGCCCTGCCAAACCTGCCGCTTGATAACCGCCATGGAGGCCGGCGACACGTTGGCCGCCAGATCCAGCGCATAAGCCCTGGCCTGGGCCATGAGCTCCTCGGCGGGGTAGACCCGATTGACCAGGCCCATCTCCAGCGCCTCCTCGGAGAGCACGACCCGAGCCGACATGAGCAGGTCCAACGCCCGCGAGGGCCCCACCAGCTTGGGCAACACCCAACCGATGCCGTACTCGGCGATGAGGCCCCTCCGAGAAAAGGCGGTGGTGAACTTGGCCCCCGCCGCCGCGAAGCGAACGTCGGCCATGACGGCTTGGACCATACCCAGGCCAGCACAGGCGCCGTTGACCACGGCGATGACGGGCTTGGGCAGCGACAGCGTGTAGGTCTGGTGCTCATCACGGCGGGGGCCACGATCATCGAGCTGACCAGCCCGGCTGCCGATGCCCTGCAGCACATCCATGTCGGCCCCGGCACAGAACCCCCGACCCGCCCCGGTGACGATGATGACCTTCACCGCCGGATCGGCCACCGCCTGGTCAAGATGGGTCCAGTACAGGTGACCCACATCGCCGTTCCAGGCGTTGAGTCGCTCCGGGCGGTTGAGGGTGACGGTGGCAATGCCCTCCGACACCTCATACAGCACAGCGGCGGTCCCAGCATCGGACTTGACGGTTTCGGACACGGCAGCGTCGGCCATGGTCGCTCTCCCCAGTTTTGCACGTCGGCAGGGCCGTTCGGAGTTCCCGGTGGGCCGACTGGGAAGCGTAGCTCCCCGGCTGGGGCCGGGGCGGTGAGTCAGGCTCAGGCCCGCTCGCTCATCATTGAGAGGGCGTCCGCCACCCGACGGTAGCGGTCCGCCCGGTCCTCGTCGTCGATGGCATCGGCGGCCTGAGCAGCCAAAAGCAGCGCATCGCGGTTGTCCGGCTCGTGCAACAGCAGCCACTGGGCATGGCCCAGCGCTCGGTCACTGAGCCCCCCAGACAACAACAGCGCGATGAGGTGCAAGTGCAGTTTTCGATTCTCGGGCGCAGCCTCTACGGCTTCTTCCAAACCCGCCAGCAGCTCTGGGTCGAGCACGCGTTACCTCCTGATACTTCGCCCATTCTGGGGAACCGAGCGGGGTGCGGTCAGTGGGGACTTGGCCCTAACCGGACGGTGGGCATCAAGATCTCCCATGGCGTCGACAACATCACCCCTCGCGCTCTCCGTTGGCGAGGCACCCGGGCGCCTACGGTGAATCCGGTGGATCAGGCGCACAGCAACTCCTCGGACGTGCACCACGATCGGGCTGTACTGATGCCCCTCGACGTTCCCGCCGCCACCAGCCCACCTGGCCAGCAAGCCGGGCACGGTCAGGGGGCGGCGGTGCTGGCCGCGCTGCTGTTCGAGCTAGGGGCGACGGGGATCGAGGAGCGGGATGGCCCCGAGCCAGGATCCCAGCGCCTGCTGGCCGGGTTCCCCAACCGGGCCGCCGCGGACGCCGCCCTGGCCCGACTCGACCTCGAGTTGGGCTCGGTGGTGGGCCCAGTGACCGGCGCGGTAGCCAGCGCGGTGGTGGAGGTGCCTGCGGATACCTGGTTCGACGGCTGGCGGGCCTACGCCCGGGTCCATCGGGCCGGCAAACGTTTGGTGATCCACCCGCCCTGGGTGCCGTTGCACCAGGTCGAGGACAATTTGGGGGACCGACCTGGTGATCTGATCTTGGCTATCGACCCTGGCCGGGCCTTCGGCAGCGGCGCGCACCCCACCACCCGTCTGGTGCTGGCCGAGATCGAACGGTTGGTCACCCCGGTCACCTGCATGCTCGATCTGGGCTGCGGGAGCGGCGTGTTGGCCATCGCCGCCGCCCGCTTGGGGGCGGCGTCGGTGCTGGCTGTGGACCACGATCCGCTGGCCCTGGCCGCTACCAGGGCGAATCAGGCCCGCAACCAGGTGCGCTTCCCGGTCACCGACGCACTTCCGGAAGCCCAGGCCGAGCCCAGTTTCGAGCTGTTGGCCGCCAACATCGGCGCCAACGTGCTCATCCAGTTGGCCCCTCGGCTGGTGGCCCTGGGCAGGGTGCTGATCCTGTCGGGCTTCTTCGACGCTCGACAGGACGAAGTACTCAGCGCCTATGAGGACACCGGGGCCAAGCTGGTCCGGGCCTGCACCGCGGCGGAGGGTGGCTGGGTCGCGCTCACCGTCACCGCTGGCTGAGTACCTCTGGCTGCGCCGACACCGCTTCGGTCGGTGCTTCGGTGCACAGGTCCACCAACGTGCGGTCCAACACCGCCTGGGCGGCTTGGGCCAGTCGGTGGGCTTCGAGCAGCAGACGGTCCCTGCCCATTTCGGTCAGTTGGTAGTAATGCCGGGCCCGACCGGAAACCAGCTCCTGGCCACAGGCCTCAATGAGGGCCGATTCGGCCAGCCGGTCAAGGGCCCCATAGAGGGTGCCGGGCGCCAATTGCACGGCGCCTTGGGACAACAAGGCCGCCTGTTTGATGATGCCGTAGCCGTGGCGGGGTCCCTCGAGCAGCGAGGCCAATACGAAATAGCTGGGTTCACGAAACCCGCGGGTAGTTGTGGTCACGTTTCCGCCGTCAACCTTCTGGTCGGGGGCCGAGGCCCAGTTCTGATTCGGGGCCGACCGGGTCTTTTCACCGGTCGACCCCGCGGGTCGGCCGCCTCGCCGGCGCCGGTCCCAGTATGTAGGCGCCAGAGGCCAATCCCTCCGGCGCCTGCGCCCAGACCCGGGGTAGGTGAACGAGGTCCAAACTTTTCGAAGTCGATGAGGAATTTCCGTCCGGGTCTAGTACGTTGCCCCCTCCGCGCCTATACGAAAGACGAGGGCGGGATCAGAGAGAGGGTGGTTGTTGGCAGAGATCGCCAAGGTTGGACTTGGTCAACACACGGTCTGCGAGTTTTGGGGGGCAACCAACCTCAACTCGCCCGAAATAACCGAACGGGCCTTTCGAGCGGCCATCGAAGCGGGTAAGGCCACTCTGGTCGAGCTGGTGGTTCACCAGTTCAGCCCACAAGGCGTGTCGGCAGTGGCAGTGATTGCAGAGAGCCATCTCTCGATCCACACCTGGCCCGAACTTGGATACGCGGCGATCGACTACTTCACCTGCGGTGACCATGTCGACGTCGATGCAATTTTCGAAGTGCTGAAAGAGGCTTACGAGCCCGAGCGCATCGTGAGGCACCAGATGGTCCGCGGTACCAGTCCCGAAGAGGGGACCTTCAGCCTGTTCGAGGAGCGAGAACCGGCCAGCATGTACCAGGCCACCTACCCCATGGCCCGAGTGCTGGAAGATCGTCGCACCCCGTACCAGGATCTCCTGCTGTTCGAGCATCCCAAGGCGGGCAAGGTCCTAACCCTCGACGGGATCGTTCAGATGACCGACGTGGACACCTACGTGTACCACGAGGTGTTGACCCATCCCGCCATGGTCGCCCACCCCAACCCCCGCGTCGTCGCCGTGGTCGGGGGGGGCGATGCCTTCATCGTGGCCGAGGCCCTCAAGCACGACACCGTCGAGAAGGTGTACCTGCTGGAGTTGGATGAGGACGTCATCGAAACCGTCCGGAAGCACTACCCGGTGGCGGCAGCCGCTTTGGCCGATCCTCGGGTCGAGGTTCGCCCGGCCGACGCCTTCACCACCATCGCTGAGTTCGCCGACGAGCTCGACATCATCCTGGTCGATCTCACCGACCCCATTGGTCAAGCCGCTCGATTGTTCGAGGATCCCTTTTACGAGCTGTGCGAAAAGGCCCTCAAGGCCGACGGCATCCTGGTGGCCCAGACCGAGTCGGTGCACTTCCACCCCAAGACGGTGAAGCAGTGCTACGCGACCCTGTCGCGGCGTTTCGCTCGCACCGAGCTGCTGTGGGGCTCTATCGCCACCTACCCGGGGGCGTTTTGGACCTTCGCCATGGCCACCAAGGGGCTCGACCCCACCTTGGCCCGGCGCCAGCCCCAGATCGAAACCCAGCTCTACAGCCCCGAGGCCCACAGCTGGTTCTTCATCCCGCCGCCGGTGCGGGCCAAGCTGCTGGCCTGAACTCCCGGCTGCGGCGCGCCGGTGAGACGGCCCCCCGGTGCAACCCAATGTGTCAATGGGCATGGAAGCGTTCAACGGCACCGCCGTCATCAACGGCACCGCCTATCCGACAGTGATCGGCCACGCGCGATCCCAACGCCAGCAATGTGCAAGATCACTCCTTGCTCCTTGCTCCTCGCTCCTCACCCCCGCCGAGCGGGCCGACGTCATCATGGGTCGTCGACCCCGGGCTATCAGACCACGACGGTGACCCAGGTGGTGGCGGCCAGGCCGTACAGCGACCCAGCCCCGTCAACGAGAGCGATGTCGGCGTGGATTTTGCGCCCGTCACGGCGCCAGAATCGCGACGGCAGACGGTAGCCACCGGGTGGTTGGGCCGGGGGCCAACGCAACAACTCCGCTTCGAAGCTGCCTAACAGCACCGACTCTTCGGCCCCGACCACCCCGCCGGAAAGGAACGAAGGCGTGGAAGGGCAATCCATGGACGCCACCGCCACCACCGTGTCCAAGCGGCCGTCACCTTCGGTGAAGTTGGAGGCGTTGGGGTTCAGGCCCCAGGCGGTGGTGTGGCTCATAGGTTGGGCTGCCACCCCCAGGCCCTGCTCGTTGTCGGCCCCGCACACGAAGCAGTGGGCGAAGGGGTTGGGGTCAGGCCTGGGCGGCACCGGTAGCTGCGCGGCGGCGGCCAGCTGCACGGCACTGGGCGAGGCCAACTCCAGCAGCGGTTCCAAGCGCTCGGTCCCAAAGAGGGTGGGAGCCAGCCCGGCCCGCAGCACGGCGGTGTCCACCACCCGCATCGCCGCGGTGACGACCAGCTCCGCCCCGTCGCTGAGGGTGACCTCGATCAACCCGTCGGGATCGACCCGGCTTTCCACCGGCAGATGGCGGGCTTGGGGGACGCCTCGGTGCAGGCGGGCCACCAGGCCGGCCACGGCCGGGTCGGCCAGACCCGACGCCGTGCGAGCGATGCAAGTCAACGCACCGATGACCACGCCCCCGTTGGCCAGATTGGGCGGCCCCTGGAAACGGGAGCCGAAACGCAACGCCCGCCCGTCTTCCACCACGATTTCGGTGCAGGCCAAACAACGGTGCATGGGTGGCACCGTAGCGGTCGTCTTAGGCAAAAGGCAGCACCAAACCTAGGCTCCACGTATGTCCGACCCAACCACCGCCGCGTCGCAGGAGCCCGCACCCTCGGAGCCGTCGAGGTTGGGGGCGTCGAGGTTGGAGATCAACCCCATGTTGCCCATCTTCTGGGTGCGGCCCTTACCCGAGATCGAGGCCGACATGGCCCGGTTGCGAGCCGAGGAGCCGGTGGCGTGGCGCACGCCCCCCGAGTTGCCGCCGGAATCGATGGTTCAGATGGGCAACGGCTACTGGGCGGTGACGCGCTACGCCGACATCTTGCACGTGTCCAAACATCCCCAGCTCTTCAGCTCCGCTCAGGGCATCACCATGTTGGACGCACCGGCGGAGTTCAACGAGTTCTTCGGCTCGATGATCGCCCTGGACGACCCTCGCCACGCCCGGTTGCGGAAGCTGGTGGCGGCCGGTTTCACCCCCCGCATGCTGAAGCGGGTGGAAGACGGTGTACAACGCGTCGCCGCCGACATCGTCGCCGAGGTGGCCCCCCGGGGCGAGATCGATTTCGTGGTTGACGTGGCCGCCGCCCTGCCGCTGCGCATCATCTGCGACATGATGGGCGTGCCGGCCAGCCAGTACCACTACGTGTTCGAACGCACCAACGTGATTTTGGGGGCGGGGGATCCCGAGTACGTGGCGGAGACCGAGAACATCATCGGTGCCATCCTCCAGGCCGGGGCCGATCTGGCCCAGCTGATGCACGAGCTGGCCGCCACCAAGGCGGGGGGCTCCGGCGATGATCTCACTACCCAGCTGCTCGCCGCCGAAGTCGACGGCGAACGGCTGACGGCGGCCGAGTTGGCCAGCTTCTTTGTGTTGCTGGTGGCAGCCGGCAACGAGACCACCCGAAACGCCATTGGTTGGGGTTTGCATTACCTGACCGAGAACCCCGCCGCTCGCCAGTTGTGGCAACAGGACTTCGAGCGGGTGGCCCCTACTGCGGTGGATGAGATCGTGCGCATGGCCAGCCCGGTGATCTACATGCGCCGCACCGCCACCCAGGACACGGTGCTGCACGGCCAGCCCATCGCGGCGGGGGACAAGCTGTGCCTGTTCTACTGGTCGGCCAACCGTGACGAGGACGTGTTCGCCGATCCCTACCGTTTCGATGTACGGCGCTCTCCCAACGAGCACGTCGGGTTCGGCGGGCCCGGGCCCCATTTCTGTCTGGGGGCGCACCTGGCCCGCAGGGAGATCACCGTGCTGTTTCGTGAGCTTTTCCGCCACCTGCCCGACATCGAGGCCAGCGGGCCGCCCGACCCGCTGCGTTCATCGTTCATCCACGGGATCAAGCATCTTCCGGCCCGCTTCACGCCGGTGCCGGCGGGCTGAGCGCACCGGCCACAGTCCCGTGGGCGTTCCCTCATCTCAGCTTCGGCGACCTCAGTGTTCGGCGACCTCAGTGTTCGGCGACCTCAGTGTTCGGCGACCTCAGTGTTCAACAACCTGGCCGCCGTCCACGTTGTAGGCCTGGCCGGTGATCCATGCCCCTTGGTCCGAGCACAAGAACACCGTCATGGCGGCGATGTCCTCGCCGGTCCCCGCCCTACCGAGAGGTATGGCTCGGACCATCCGGGTCCAGTCCTCTCCCCGGCCCAACAGGTCCATGCGGGCGGTGTCGATCAGACCCGGACAGATAGCGTTGACCCGGATGCCGTGCTGGCCGACCTCATGGGACATCGAGGCGGTGAGAGCTTGGATGCCGGCCTTGGAAGCGGAGTAGGCGGCGGTGTTGGGGGGCAACCGTTTGCCGGCGATGGAGGACATGTTCACGATGCTGCCGCCTCGACCGCCTTTGATGAGCTCCCCACCGAAAACCTTGGACATGAGGAACGTGCCGGTGAGGTTGACGTTCATCACCAGGTTCCAGGCCTCGACGTCGAGGTCGACAACGGGGTTGCGGTCCTCGCCCCGGGCCGCCCCAGCGTTGTTGACCAGAATGTCCACCCGACCGAACTCGGCCAGCACCGTCGCGGCCAGTTCCTTGACCGCATCGTGGTCGGCCACGTTGGACACAATGGCCATGGCCCGACGCCCCAGGGCCCGTACCTCTTCGGCCACCGAATCAATGTCACGCCAGCCGGCCGCCTGCTCGTCGGGCGGGTAACGGTCTGGCGCCCGGCCGGTGCCGGTCAGCACAATGTCGCAGCCGGCCCGGGCCAGTTCGACCGCCACTGGGCGACCGATCGAGCGCATCCGCCCAGCCCCGGTCACCACCGCCACCTTGCCCTTGAGGCCCGTCAAGGAATAGTCACCCATGCGCGGCCACCGTAGCCGCTCGGCTTCCTGGGCCGATCCGACCGACTGCGCGACCACCGCAGATCGAGACGGCATCAAGCGGCGTGTGGCCCCGGCGGTGGCCGGCGCCTTGAGGCTCCTTTGATCCTTCGTGCTGGCCGTGCTTGCCGGTGGTCGGCCGCGCTTGTCCGGGGTCGGCCGCGCTAGCCGGGGGTTGCTGGGCTGGCGGCCTCAACACGCGGACAATCGTGCCACCGCGTCCAAGACGCCAACTCTGCGCGCCGCCCCCTGCTGGCCAGCTACACACGAGGACATCACCTGGCGTGGTATCACGGGGCAGAAGCCAACAGCCGCCGGCGTCGTGGTCCGCTTCATGTCTCACGCCGGTGCCCCGGCGCACAGCGACGCGGCCCATCCGGCCAATCCGGGCACTCCGGCCTATCGCGGCCCATCGCGGCCCATCGCGGCCCATCGCGGCCACGCCCGCCTATCTGGCTCGTCTGGCTCGTCTGGCT
>JANPEN010000068.1:0-15128 GCA_031422955.1 Acidimicrobiia bacterium | reverse complement strand
CTTCGCTCGGGTTCGTGGTCTTGGCCCTGGCAACCGGCGGTCGCCCGCCGTTTTGGGCCTACTGCGTGGCCATGGCCATCTTGTTGCCCCTGCACACAACCCTGCTGCCCAATTGCAACACCGCAGCCATGACCCCGGTGGGCAAGGTGGCCGGCACCGCCGCCGCCATCATCGGCACCGGCACCACCGCCGGGGGGGCCATCCTCGGTTCCCTGGTCGACCGCTTCTACGACGGCACCATCCGGCCCTTCGCGGTGGCCGTGCTCGTCTTCGCCGTGTGCACCGGTGCGCTCATACGTGCCGCGGATCCTGACGGAGCAGGAGCAAAACTGCGCGCGCCGGCGGCCCGGCCGGCCAAGCTGACGCTTTGAGGCCGCTCGCCGCCCGCACCGTCGCACAGCGGCGCAGTTCCCGCGCCCCAACGTAGCCTGGGCAGGTAAGGTCCCCGCCCATGAGCAGCGATCATGCCGCGTGGTTGGCCCAAGTCAGTGAGTCCGCGCTCGAACCCGAGCTGGCTATCTGTGACGCCCATCATCATCTGTGGCTCGACGGGGGCCACACCGGTTGGCCCTACACGCTGGCCGATTTCCACGCCGACACCATGGCCGCGGCCGGTACGACCCCTGGCCACAACGTGGTCCGCAGCGTCTTTCTCGAGTGCGGCGCCCAGTACCGCGACCAAGGGCCCGAGCATCTCCGCCCGGTCGGGGAAACCGAGTTCGTGGCCGATTTGGCAGAACGCAATGCCGGCTCTGGCCGCACCGACATCGCCGCCATCGTCGGCGCCGCCGACCTGCTCTTGGGCGGCGCGGTGGCCGAGGTCCTCGAGGCCCACGAGCTGGCCGGGCGGGGTCGGTTTCGGGGGGTGCGCTACATCGTCGCTCAGGACGAGGCCAAGAACCTGCGCATGAGCACACCCGCCGGGGTCATGCAGGATCCCCGTTATCTCGAAGGGGTCCGCACCGTTGGCCGTCTCGGCTACAGCTACGACACCATGTGCTACCACCCCCAAATCCCCGAGCTGGTCGAGGTGGCCCGGGCCTGCCCCGACGTGACCATCGTGGCCAATCACCTCTGCGGGCCGCTCGGGGTTGGGCCGTACCGGGATAGGCGAGCAGAGATCCTGGCCTGGTGGCGGGCCCGAATGAGCGAGCTGGCCGCGTGCCCCAATGTGGTGCTCAAACTGGGCGGGATCGGCATGCCCATGCTCGGCTTGCGCTGGGACCGCCAGGAGCGCCCACCGACCTCGGAGGAACTGGCGGCGCCCTGGCGCGATGAGTTGCGCCACTGCATCGACGCCTTCGGGCCGTCTCGCTGCCTGTTCGAATCGAACTTCCCCGTCGACAAACGGTGTTGCAGCTATACGGTGCTGTGGAACGCCTTCAAACGCATCGCCGCCGACTACTCAGCCGCAGAGAAGCAACAGCTTTTCCACGACAGCGCGGCGCGCGTGTACCGCATTGCGGCCTAGCCAGCATCCCGCCGCCCGCTTCGCGTTCGGAACCCTATGAAGGGTCGATGGTGCCTGCCGCCGCGGCCTCGCGCCGCCGGGAGTGGATCTGATGGCCACCGACTCACACTCAGCGGTGGCATCCACCCGTGAGTGAGGATCTCCCGGCCAGCATCGAGGCGCTGACTGACCGCGTCCAGCGCCTGGAAGCCGATCTGGCGCAGTTGCGGGCCGCGTTGGCGGGCGGCGGCAACCCCGTGCCCGGCGCCGGGGTCGCGCCCACCACGTTGGCGCCGGGTCCGGCCGGGCCGTGGGCCAGCCTTCCCAACCGCGGCGCGTTTCCGCCCCCGAGACCACAGCCAGCTCCTCAAACCTGGCCTCGTCCTGCTCGACCCACCATCGAACGGCCACGGGTGGAGGTGACCAGCGAGACCATCCTCAAGTGGGCAGGGGTGGCGTTGGTCGTGCTCGCCGTAGGTTTCGCGGTAAGCACCGCCATTAGCCGCGGCTGGATCGGGCCTGAGCTGCAGTTGGTGGGCGCCTTGCTGTTCGCCGCTGCGCTCGTCGGTAGCGGCCTGCGCCTGCGGGCCACCCGCCTGCCGTGGACCCACGCCTTGTGCACCGGTGGTGTCCTCGCCTTGTTCACCACCATTGCGTCGGACCTGTTCGTCGACCAGACCAACTCCAACCTGGCCATGGCCGCACTGGCGGTAGCGGCCGCCGCAGGCATCGGTTTGGCTCAACTGGTTCCCTCCCAGTTGGTCGCTACCGCCAGCCTTCTGGGTGGCACCGTTGCCTGGTCGGTGTTGAGCTACAGGGAGCCCTCGTTTTGGAGGAACCTTGGTTGGATTGGCATCGCCAGCGCCGCAGCCATGGTCCTGGCCCTCCTCCATCATTGGTTCGCCCTCCGCTTCCTCACCATGACGGTAGGGCTGCTCGGAATCCTCGTCATTGCTTTCGACACCGACGGCAGCCCGGAGCGCCTGGCGCTGTGCGTCGCGGCGGTGTTGTGGTGGGCCGTGTTGCTGCGGATACCCAGCATCGGGGAGCTGACCTCGACCTGGCAAAAACTCGAGATCCAGCTGGCCACCCTGAGCGCACCGTGGGCCTTCGGTGTCCTCGCCGTGGCGTTCGACTTGGTGGACAATCGCTCCGATACCGGTAGGGCGGCCCTTGGCGTAGCGTGCGCCACCGCAGCCGCCGCGGTGGGGATGCGGCGCTGGATCCTGCCCGCTCACCTCATTTCCCTACTCGTTGGCGCCTCCATCCAGCTGTCGATCGGGGTCGCCATCCTGGCCACGACCGACGCCACCTTCGTGGCCCTCGGTATTCAGGCTGGAGGGCTCATGCTTCTCAGCCGCGCCTTGGGCAACGACATCCGAGTCCTGCTCAACGCCATCCTCGACGGGCTCATCGCCACCGTGTACGTGATTGTGGTGACGGCCCAGGCCTGGTCCGAGAACGCCTCCTGGGGCGAGGACGTCACCCACCTGGCCCTGATCGGCCTCGTGGTAGTGGCCGGTTGGTTGGTCGAGAACAAGAAGCTGACCGCGTTCAACGATGCCCCGATTCGCCAGATGACTGGGCTCGGCGCGGTGTGCGTGGTGCTGTTGTGGCTGGGCTCGGTGTTGGTTCATCTTCCCCAGGGCCAAGCGGCGGTGTCGGTGTCTTGGGCGGCGCTAGGAACCGTCTTGCTGGTGGCCGGCGCTTGTCAGAAGGTGACGGAACTGGGGGCCGCCGGGTTGGCCGTATTGGCTCTCACGGTGAGCAAGCTCTTCGTCGTGGACCTGCAGGAAGTCGACACGCTGTGGAGGGCCGGTCTTTTCTTGATCGTCGGGCTGGGCATCATGCGCCTCGGGTTCCTTCTACCCCGCCTCACCCGCACAGAAACGCCGCCACCGCCACCGCCCGTTGACGCCTCGCCCCCGTCGGTCAGCCCGAGCTGAGTTCCGACGGCCACCTGGCCCGTCACGGTTCACGCTGGTGCAGGGGGCGATGGGTGGAGGGCGATCCGAACCGGCGGCCGGTCACGAAGCGAACCTCGATGCCCACCACGTGGTCCACGGCCACCGCGCCATGGGGGATGACGCCACGATCACGCACCAGGTGAATGAGGCCTGGGTGGGAGCTGGTACGGGCCGGGCCGGTGGCCAGCACGCTCCAACCGGCGCCGTTCTCACCGAAATGATCGACCTCGAAGGTCACCACGCAACCGCTCTCCACCGCCCGCAGCTTCGACCCGGAACTCGTCAAGAACACAATCTCGTCGTGGCCGGCCGGGTTGGCGTCGGCATCGGGGTCCGCGTCAGCTGCGGCCAGCACCGCGTAGTTCACCGGTAACACGATGGCCACTCCCCCTACCGCGAACGCCACCCGTCCCAAGCCGCCCTGGGCCAGATAGGCCTGACACTCCTGGGTCGACAACGCCTCGAGGTTGGCGCCGGGTTCGCCGAGCGCGTGCTCGGCGACCACACGATGGGTGACAATCCAGGTCTCACGAGCCTCACCGACCATCATCGTCCCTTCACCGAGAGGTCAACAACGAGCTGACCGCCTCCACTGTGCAACCTCGGCGAGACCTACCCCAGGGCCGAACGTCCTCAAGTCCACCAACCCACAGCCCTGGGAGAGTCTGCTCGGTTGAGGCAAGATGATACCGACGACGCAGCGGTGCGAACAAGGGACGAGAACATGAAGATCGTGGTGGGCATCGATGGATCCGCCGGGGCGCAGGACGCGCTGCAGTTTGCCTGCGAGGAGGCCGTGGTGCACCAGGCCGACCTCGTTATCGTCCACGCCTGGGACTACTACCCCTACACGGCAGGCGACGGGATGATCGCAGGGGACGTGTTGGCTCTGGTCGAGCCCCAAGCTCAGGCCATCTTGGATGAGGCCGCGGCCCAGGCCAGCGAACGCTGTGGCCCCAACACGGCCGTCGCCAAGGTGTTGGTGCGAGGGTCCGCCGCGCGAGCCCTCCTCGACGAAGGCAAAGAAGCCGACCTGATCGTGGTGGGATCCCGAGGACGGGGCGGCTTCAGCTCGTTGTTGCTGGGATCGACCAGCCACCAGGTGGTCCACCACGCCAGCGTACCCGTCACCGTGATCCGCTCGCCCGAGGCCTGAGCCGGCTTGGCTGTTCGCCCCCGTGGCGTCAGCCGTGGATGGTCCACGTGGCCAGGGTGCCGCGATGCGACCCGGCGCTGAGCTGGAAACTGCCGCCGTGGCGAAGGGCCCGAGCCGTCACGTTTTCCAAACCGTGTCCGGGCCCGAAGCGCTCCGAAGGTGGAGGACCGACGCCATCATCTTCCACAACGACGGTGAGGGTCCCCGAGCTGTTCGGGTCGTTCGCATCGTTCGCATCGTTGGGTGAAACGGTAACCCGCACGTGCACCGCGCTGGCATGCGCGTGACGGGCCACGTTGGACAGGCACTCGCGCAAACAAGCCAGCAGATCCTCTGCTGCGGCGCGCCAACGTTGGTCGTCCACGGCGGGGTCCACGGTGAGGGCGGCCGGGCTGGGCAACATCCGGTTGGCCTCCAGCACCAGGCGCTGGATGGCTGAGCTGGTGTTGCGCGGACCGGCCGAACGGGGGCGGCCCGTCGCGAAGATCGACGCCCGAAGCTGACGAATGGCCTGATCGATCTGATCGACGACCGTGCTGATCCGGGCACCGGCCACCGGGTCCTTGAGCCGGGAGGTGGTCGCTTCCAGGCTCATGCCTGCCGCGAACAGCTCCTGGATCACCGTGTCGTGCAGATCACGAGCGACTCGTTCCCGCTCATCAGCCAGGGCCAGCTCCGTTTCGGCGTCGCTGCGCTCGGCCTCGCCGGCCAGCCTGGCGGTGGCGTCGCGCCATCGCACCAACAACAGCTGCTTATCGCCGTCGAGGCGCTGGAACTCGGCGTCAACGGCCAACGTGGAGCCATCCAGGCGATGCAAAAGCTGATGAAACTCGAACACTTCACCAGCGGCTAGGGCTACGGCCGTCTCGATCAGCTCCTTTCGGCGGGGCTCATCGACCAAACGAGACAACTCCCCCCCTTCGAGGCGGCCGTAAAGATCGGCGAAGCGGCGATTCATGAAGCGAACCACCGGCCCACCGGCGGTGAGGTCAACAATGCCCACCCCTTCTTCCGCTTCGTCGATGGCGGCGCGCACCAACGCGGCTTCAGCCTGGGCGGTAACCAGATCGGTGACATCAATGGTGACCATGCCCAACTCCAACATCTGACCGTTCTCCATTACCG
Source organism: Acidimicrobiia bacterium (assembly GCA_031422955.1). Lineage (GTDB taxonomy): Bacteria > Actinomycetota > Acidimicrobiia > Acidimicrobiales > CAIXPF01 > CAIXPF01. Next base: position 9,430 of record JANPEN010000068.1, on the reverse strand, counting down.
GCTGGAAGATGTCGCGCAGTATCGGGCCGTTGGGAACGGACACGGTGGCTTCGAAGCGTTCCCCCGCCAACGCCCGTTCGAAGTTCGCTCGGGTCTCCGGAAAGGCAGCGGCCAGCACGAGCAGGTTCTTGCCGACCATGCCATGCGCGGAACCGAACCGGCCAGAAGGCGCTCCTTCGGCCAGGGTGATGGTGCCGTCTGGATCGGCCCTACGCACTCGCACGTTGGCCGCTTGGAGCACCTCGACCAGCTGATCACGGATCCGCTGACGATCCGCTTCCGCGGCCCGGCGATCGGAAATGTCGCGAACCAACGCAACCAGGCGGCGTTGCCCGTCCTCGCGTTGGGGAAAGCTGACATCGGCCTCGGCGGGTATCTCCAGTCCGTCACGGCGACGAAGGGCCGCCTCAATGCGGACCTGACCGGCTAGACCGGCCTGACCGGCCAGGAGAGGATTGATCCAGCGCTGCACATCAGCAGCCTCGGCCCCAACTAACAGATCGATTAGCGTCATGGTCAACAGCTCGGCCTCGGAGTAGCCACTCTGGGAGACGGCGCCCTGGTTGACGTATTCGAAACGCAAGTCGTAGGGGCTCATCACATAGACGCCGTCCCTGGTTCCGTCGAGGAGTTGTTGGATGTGGCGGGTATAGGCTTCTGCGGCCAATCGGTCGCTGACATCCCGGACACTGGCCAGGGTCAGGTGCTGGCCGCCGGTTTCGACCGGGCTGAGGGCGATCTCGACGGGGAACTCGCTGCCGTCACGCCGGCGGGCCAGCAGTCGGGTGCCCTCCCCCATGGCCCGCACGCTCGGCCGGGCGGCGAAGCCGGCCCGATGGCCGAGATGGGCCCGTCGCAGGGCTTCTGGCAACAACATTTCCACTGGTTGTCCGAGCAGATCGGCCCGGTCGTAGCCGAAGAGCACCTCCGCCTGCCGGTTGGCGAAGAGGATCCGGCCCTTGCCATCGCATAACACGGTGCCGTCGGGCGCGGCGTCGACCATGGCCCAGACCACCTGGTCGTCGACCGAAGCGTCGGCTAACGGGCGCACTTCGGGCAGAGACGCAGCCACCGACCCGCCTGACCCGCCCGACGCTAGCTCCATGCAACGCCCCTCCTCGCGGTCATCGCCAGCGTAGTAGCCACCTCGGTCCCAGCGTTGGGGCTCAGAAGTAACCGAGGGCGCGGGCCTGTACCTCGAGGCCGTCCCGGAAACGAGGATCCGCCACCGCCACCAGGGCCCGGGCCCGTTGGGCCACCGAGCGGCCCCTTAGCTCGGCCACCCCGTGCTCGGTGACCACGTGGTCCACCACGTTGCGCCCGGTGGTCACCACCGAACCGGGACTGAGGGCACCCACAATCCGGCTCAGACTGGCCTGCTTAGCGGTGGATGGCAGAACCACGAAGCCCTTACCGCCGGGCGAGAACATGGCGCCGCGTGCGAAATCGGCCTGACCGCCACTGCCCGACCAGGCCCTCCCCGCCACCGTCTCCGACGCGCACTGGCCCAGGAGATCGACCTCGGTGGTGGCATTGATGGACACGAAACCAACCTCATCGCCGATGAAGCGGGGGTCGTTGACCAAATCGACGGGAAGAAACTCGACAATGGGATTCTCGTGGACAAAGTCATAGAGACGCCGCGAACCCAGACAGAACGTCGTCACCACCTTGCCTCGACGATGGCGCTTGGCCACCCCGGTGACCGCGCCCGCCTCGATCAGGTCCATCATCCCGTCGGAGAGCATCTCGGTGTGCACCCCGAGATCCCGATGGCCACGCAGCAAGGCCAACACCGCATCGGGAATGGCACCGATGCCGGCCTGGATGCAGGCCCGATCCACTACCCGTTCAGCCACCAACTGGCCGATGCGCTGCTGCACCGGGTCCGGTTCACGTCGGGGCACCTCGATGAGGTCGTAGTCGGCCTCGCACCAGCCGGCCAGCTGGGATAGGTGCAACTGGTTGCGACCAAAGGTCCGGGGCATCTTGGCGTTGATCTCCACGAAAAAGGGCACTTGGCCGATGAAGGACGCCGCGTAATCACTGTTGGTGCCCAGCGTCACATAGCCGTGCCGATCGGGCGCAGACACCGCCGCCGCCACCAGCAAGGGCCGGCCCAACTCCCGGAGCAGACGGGGCACATCGCTGAAGTCGCACGGCACCAACTCGATGGTCCCCGCCGCGGCGGCCGGGCGGGTCAACTTGGAAAGAAAATACGACACGTGATCCAAACGGCCTCGGTGGGCTCCGTGCAGGTACGGACGGTCGTGCAAGGCGTGCATCTGGTGCACGGTGACCCCATCGAGCTGGTCGGCGTGGGCTTCGAGGGCGTCGAGCACGCTGACCGGTTCGCCGTTGGCCAAAGGCACAACGACCGCGCTGCCGGGCCCGATCAGCTCCAACACCGCCTCTGGAGCGGAGCGACCCGCCCACCGGCGGCCGCTTGCAGTCGACGTGGGCAACGGGATCGTGTCAGCCTTCGTAATGACGGCGTTGGCGTTCGCTGACCCGCACGACGTAGGCGGCGGCCTCGGTGCGCCGGCTCATGCCCAGCTTGCGCAGCACGTTGGACAGGTAATTTTTCACGGTCTTTTCGGCCAAGAACATACGTTCGGCGATTTGTCGGTTGGTCAGGCCTTCACCGACGTGGGCCAACAGCACCCGCTCCTGCTCGGTGAGCTGGGACAGCAACGCATCCTGCGGGTCGCCGTCTCGGATGCGGGCCAACACGGTGGCCGTGAGCGAGGGATCCAGAAGCGACTGACCCGCGGCCACCGCCCGCAGCCCATCGACCAAGCCCGAGCCGCGGATCTGTTTGAGTACATAGCCCGACGCCCCCGCCATGATCGCATCGAAGAGCGCGTCGTCATCGGCGTAGGAGGTCAACATGATGCAACGAAGCCCATCGACGCGGCTGAGCAGCTCGCGACACAGCTCCACGCCGTTGCCGTCGGGCAGGCGCACGTCCAACACGGCCAAATCGGGTCGGGCCCCCGGCGCCCGACGCAGCGCCTCCTCCACAGTGGCGGCCTCGCCCACCACCACGAACTCGCCAGTCGCTTCGATCAGGTCCCGAACCCCGGCCCGCACCACCTCGTGATCATCGACCAAGAACACCCGGGCCGGTGCCCCTGCCGGTGCGTCGAGTGGTGCTGACCCGCCTTTGGTCTCCTGGTTTGCCACCCTCCCATCCTTCCACAGCGGCGTAGCCGCCCCGAGCTCACTGCGCCCGAACACGCCCATCCGGAACACACCGGTCCGGCAGCCCCGTAGAGCCCGGCACCGCTCGGATCGCCGAAACGCCGGATCGCTTACCAGGGTCCGACCCCTGGGGTTCGACAGGCCGTGGCCGGATCGGCCTGACCGTCGAGCTCCACCGCCTCTGGCCACGGTTCGAAACGCTCAGTGAGGGCAGGCACCAACTCCGCCGTCACCTCGGAGGGGTCCTGACCCAAGGCCCGTCGCTCCGAGACCCGAGCCTGGGCCACCGCCAGCGGCACCCTGAGGCACAGCTCCACCAGGTCCGCTCCTGCTCGCTCTGCGCCTTGGCGAAGCTGTTCCCGCTGGCCGGCATCGGCCCAGGTGGCGTCGAGGATGACGCTGTGCCCCAGACCGGCCGCCACCTCGGCCTGACGACGCAGCTCGCGGTAAACGCCATCCCGCCCCGCCTGGCCGTATCTGCCGGCGTCCATACCCGCGTCGGGGGAAGTGCCGGCGTCGGGGGAAGCGTCGGCATGGATGGAAGCGCCGGCATGGATGCAAGCGCCGGCGCTGGGGGTCGGCCCGGTGGGGTCGGGGCGTAACTCGTCGCTGCGCAACAGCACCCAACCGGTGCTGCGGGCCAGGGATTTCGCCACCGTGGACTTTCCGGTGCCGGGCGGTCCGCCCACCATCACCATGCGAATCCGGGCCCGTTCCAGATGGCTGAGGCATTGCTCCACATAGCCGTGGAGATCTGCTTTGGCGTCATTTTCTCCCTGCTGGACGCGCAGACAGGACACCTTCGCCCGCACGCTGGCCCGGTAGGCCACAAAATAGTGGGCCAGCGCAACCGGATGTTGTTCGCCGCTGAACTCCTGATACCAGTCAAGAAACCGCTCGGCCAGCTCGGCTCCGCCCAGCCGTTCCAGATCCATAGCTAAAAAAGCCGCGTCGAGAAGCACATCACCATAACGATAGTCGTCTCGAAAGGCGAGACAGTCCAAAATGCGGGGACCGTCGGGCAGGCAGAAAATGTCATCGGCCAACAGGTCACCGTGACCGTCGATGACCTTCCCGGCCGCCGCCCTCGCCTTGAACAGGGCCTCCCGCCCGTGAAGGAACTGCGCCGCCAACGCCTCGATCCGCCCGATGCGTTCATCCCCGGGATCATGACCGGCCAGCACGGCTAGGTTGTCGGCCCAGTTCTGAGCCAAGCGCGGGGGGCTGGCTGCCTCGAAAGCGGCGGGGGGACGGGGAGCGGCGGCGTGGATGACGGCTATCCGGCGGGCCACCTGACGCACGGCATCGAGTTGGACGGTGGGCTCGGCGCCACCGGGGCGGATGATAGTGGCTAGACGGGCGGCGGCAGGCAGACGGCGCATGACCAAGGCGTGGTCGACCACCGCTCCGGCCTCGTCGACCAGATCCAAGATACCGAGATAGATGTCCGGCGCGAATCGACGGTTCACCTCCAGCTCTCGGTGCAGCACCGCCCGGCGATCCTCGACGCGGCGCAAATCGAGAAACCCCACATCGACAGGCTTGCAGAGCTTCCAGGCCCGAGAACCGAACAGCATGACCACCGAAATGTGGGTTTCCATTGCCAGCGGCGGACCGACGCTGCTGCGGGGATCGAGATCGATCAGATCCATCAATGCACCTCGCTCGGCCGACGGGCCGAGTCCTCAAAGATCATGCTACGCACCGCCACCACCGTGGCGTCGAGGACCCGGGCGCAGTCCAGCACTCGGTCCCGCTCGGGGGTCGGAAGCCGCCCGGCCAACACGCTGAGCGAGGCGGTCACACCAAACAAGCGCTGCAGCACCAGATCATGGGCCAGGCGGCTGGTCCGATCGCGCTCGGCCAGACGAACGCTTCTGGCCCGTTCCTCGGCCCGGCCAGCCTCCTCCCGGCGCCGCGTGCGCATGTCAGCAATGGTGGCCACCACATGACCGCCCTCGGGCAGCGGTGCCAACCGGATGTCCACCGCAATGATGGTGCCGTCCTTGCACCGGGCCTCAATGTCGAGGTCGCTACCCATGGGCCGAACCGTCGGCGCAGCTGCGTAACCGTTGCGCTGACGCTGGTGACGGCGACGCTGGTGACTGGGGACCAACTCCTCCACCGACATACCGAGCAGTTCGGACACGGTGAAACCCAACAGGTCCACCGCCGCTCGGTTGGCGAAGCAAATCGTGCCGCCCGTGTCGACCACCAGCACCGTGTCGGCCATGGCATCGAGCACCGCAGCCACGGAGATGACCGCCGAGGCCGCCCCGTTGGCGGGCCGGACTGGTTTCGAACGTTCTCCACCCACCGACATAGGTCCCACCATGGCCGACACCGGAAACGGGTGGCAGGGCCGAAAGACCCGGCCTTTACCGACCAGGGACCGTTCGGGGTCCTACCTGGGTGACGCGCCGGGGTAGCTTCGCTGGCCATGGAGCGACAGGGTGCGCCGGCCACACCCATGCAGGACGACCTCGGCGAGGCGTTGTTGTTCGCGCCGGTCGAGGTTCCCCGAGCCGGCCAGTTCCTGTGGTGGACTCCCGGCCGCAGTGAGGGGCCCCACCAGGCTGATACCAGCGTCGAGGTGGCGGTACCCACGGGGACACGCGTGGTTCGCCGCACGGTGGCCGCCCGCCGAGCCCCGCTGGCCAGCCTGCTCGACGACCTGGCCACCCATCCCCTCCGGGAGGCGCCGCCCTCCAGCGTGGAGTTCTGGGCCGCAGCCACCCGTGCCGCGCTCGGGCTCATCGCCCGAGGTCGACTCCAACCCGGTTGCACCGAGGCGGGCTTGGACTGTTGGCGTGTCGGCCCGTTCGACCGCGTCGACCTGGAGCACCTAGCTGGCCTGGCCGCCGCCTGTCCACCGGCGGCCCATGCCTTGGTCCTGCCAGGACGCCCGCTGCGGGTGTGGACACCCGAAGGGCTGCTCCGGGCTTACCTCGATGCCGTGGCCGACTGTTTCGTGCGTACCGCCAGCGCCTCGGCCCCGCCCGCCGCGGCGCCCGTTCGGGCGTCCGTTCGGCCCGCCCGTCAAGGGACCCCCACGAGCCTGGGCTCCGCCTACCGCAGCCGGGAGCCCATCAACGTCGCCACGCTGGTGCCGTGGCTGACCCAGGACGTCTCACCGCCCCCCGGTGGAGCGCGTTGCGGGCTGCGGATCACCCTGTCCGACGGTCCCGACGCCGCGTTCACCGCGGTGGTGCAGCTCAGCTCGATGACGGACCCCAGCCTCGTCATCGATAGCGCCGAGCTGTGGGATGCGCCCAGCGTCGTGCTGGCCCGGCTCGGCCGCGACGCCGAATCGGACCTGCTGGTAAGCCTGCGCCGCGCCAGCCGAATCTGGCCGGCCCTGGGCGAGCTGCTCGAGCAGGCCCGACCCGAACAGCTCGTCCTGTCCGACGAACAGGCCGAGGACCTGCTCGGTGATCTGGCCCTCGAGCTGGGCAACGCCGGTATTGAGGTCCTCTGGCCCGCCGACCTGGGCGACACGCCGACCTTGCGCGCTCAGCTCAGCACCGCCAAACCCGACACCGTGGTCAGCGGCGGCTTCTCCCTCGAGTCGTTGCTGGAGTTCCGCTGGCAGGTCACCGTGGGCGACATGATCCTCGACCCCGAGGAGATCGCCCAGCTCGCCGAGGCAAAACGGCCACTGGTTCGCCTCCGGGGACGTTGGGTGGTGGTGGATCCCGAGCTACTGGCCCGCCTGCGGCGCAGCCCAAAGATCACCGCCGCGGCTGGTCTCGCCGCCGGGCTCATCGGCTTCATCACCATCGACGGTCAGGACATCCCCGTTGAAGCCGAAGGCGCCCTGAGCGAACTCGTCGACCGGCTTCGAGCCATCATGAGCAACGACCCGATGAGCAACACGGAATGTGCCGATACCCGGGACCTTCCCGAGCCGGACGGTCTGGCCGCCACCCTTCGTCCCTACCAGCGCCGCGGTCTGGCTTGGCTGGCCGAGCTGCACCAGCTAGGCTTGGGCGGCTGCCTGGCCGATGACATGGGTCTGGGGAAAACCATCCAGATCATCGCCCTGCATCTGCATGCCGCCGATGGTCCAACGCTGGTCATCTGCCCCACCACCCTGCTGGCCAACTGGGAACGCGAGATCCACCGGTTCGCCCCCGAGCTGCCGGTGCGGCGTTACCACGGCAGCGGGCGAAGTCTCGACGGGGTGGCCGCAACGGAAATCGTGCTCTCCTCCTACGGTGTGTTGCGTCGCGACAACCGGCAGCTGGGCGCGCTGCGCTGGGCCCGGGTGGTCGCCGACGAAGCCCAACACGCCAAGAACCCGTTGTCACGCACTGCTCGCGCCCTCCGTACCATACCACATGGTACGCGTGTGGCCTTGACCGGCACACCGGTGGAGAACCAGCTAAGCGACCTGTGGTCCCTGCTGGACTGGTCCATTCCCGGGCTGCTGGGCCCGCTCGAAGTGTTTCAACGCAAGGTCGCCATCCCCATCGAACGCGACGCCGACGCCGACAGCGCCGAACGTTTCACCCGGCTGGTGGCGCCGTTCCTGCTGCGACGGCGCAAGACGGACCCCGACATCGCCCCCGACCTGCCACCCAAAACGGAGACCAACCGAATCGCCCCGCTCACCGCGGAGCAGGCCACCCTCTACGAAGCCACCGTACGCGAGGCCCTGGACCAGATCGCCCAAGCGACCGGCATCGCCCGCCATGGCCTGGTGTTCAAGCTTCTCACCGCGCTCAAACAGCTCTGCAATCATCCCGCCCAGTTCCTGCACCGACCCGGCCCCATCGCCGGGCGGTCCGGCAAGTTGGCCCTGCTCGACGAGCTACTCAACGCCATCCTGGCCGGCGGTGATTCGGTGCTGGTGTTCAGCCAGTACACCGAGATGTGCCGGCTCATCGAGGCCCATCTGCACCAGCGCGGTATCGCCACCCTGTACCTCCACGGAAAGGTTCCGCCCCGCCGTCGCCAGGAGCTGGTCGACCGATTCCAGGCCGGTGAGGCGCCCGTCTTCTTGCTCTCACTCAAGGCCGGCGGCACCGGGCTGAACCTGACCCGAGCCACCCACGTCATCCACTACGACCGATGGTGGAACCCGGCGGTAGAGGACCAGGCCTCCGATCGAGCCTGGCGCATCGGCCAACACCGGCCGGTGCAGGTACACCGCCTCATCACCGAAGGCACCTTGGAAGACCGCATCGCCCAGGTCATCGAGCGCAAGCGGGCCTTGGCCGAGCGGGTAGTAGGCACCGGGGAGTCCTGGATTGCCGAGCTGTCCAACACCGAGCTGGCCGAGCTGGTGGAGTTGGGAACGTCGTGATGGCCCCTGCCGCCGCGCCCCGCCGATCCCCCAGCCCCAAGAGGCAGGCCTTTGCCACCACCTGGTGGGGCCAAGCCTGGATCGCCGCCTTGGAGGACCGCGCCCAGCTCGACCCCAACCGCCTGCCCCGGGGCCGTGCCTATGCCCGGCGCAACCGCGTCCTCGGATTGACCTTGGAGCCGGGAGCGATCACCGCGCAGGTTATCGGCACCCGGGCCACGCCCTACCGGGTGATCGTGCGGGTTCGGTCCTTCACCAAAGCGGAGTGGCGCTCGGTGGTCGAAGCCATCGCCTCCCGGGCCGCTCATGCCGCCGCGCTGTTGGATGGGGAGCTGAGCCCTGCCGTCGTTGAAGACGCCGCGGCGGCGGGGGTCGAGCTGCTCCCCGGAGCCGGTGAGCTGCAGCCCCGCTGTTCTTGTCCCGACTGGGCGGATCCGTGCAAGCACGCCGCCGCGGTGTGCTATTTGGTCGCACCGGCGCTGGACGCGGACCCCTTCGCCCTTTTCGCCCTGCGCGGCCTGGACCGTGACGACCTCATCGCCGCTGTTCGCCGGGCCCGTTCGGCGTCGGGTCGGGCACCGCGGGTCCCGAGCGGCGTCGGCGGTTCCACCGTCGGTTCCATGGCCCGGCCCCCCGAGCCCGGCATCGGGGCCCAGCGGGTGTGGCTCGACTGGCCCCAGCGTCTCGAAACGGGCACGGCCCGCCTGCCCGGCGCCGCCCCGCTGGCGGAGCGAGCGGTGCTGGCCCGGGCGCTGCCACCGCCCGCCGAGGCCGAAGGCCAAGAGGTCGATGTTGTTGATCTCGCCCGCTTGGCCACCGACGCCGCGGCGCGAGCCTGGAACATGCTGGCCGGTATGGGAGACAGCGGGCTGACCCTCGACGCTGACCACGATATGGCCCGTCGAGCTGCGGCCGCTC
>JANPEN010000067.1:0-5374 GCA_031422955.1 Acidimicrobiia bacterium | reverse complement strand
TCGCGCCGGGTGGTGGACGGTCAGGTGCTCTCCTTAGCCGGTCGAGATTGGGTGGCGGTCCACACCCCCGGCCACACCGTGGACCATCTATGCCTGCTCGACCCGGCGGAGGGCATTTTCATCTCCGGTGACCATGTGCTGCCCACCATCACCCCCCACATCTCCGGTCTGGTGAACGCGCCGGACCCGCTCAAGCTGTACTTCGATTCCCTCCAGCGCATGCAGACCATCGAAGGGGTCCTCACCGTGCTGCCCGCCCACGGCTTGGTGTTCAACGATCTCCACCAGCGCGCCATCGATATCCAGCTCCACCACCACGAGCGCCTTGAGCTGCTCCGCTTAGCCGGCCCGGACCTGGGCGAGGCGAGCGTAGGGGACTATTCGCAGCGGCTGTTCAAGCCCACCTCCTGGGGACCCATGGCCGACTCGGAGACCTACGCCCACCTAGAGCACCTGGTCTGTCTGGGCCAGGCTTCCCGCCACAACCCCCCAGACGGCGCGTTGCGTTACCGGTTGAAGGATTGACCCAAGGGAACCCAGCGCAGGGCGGCTGCTAGCCAGTCCCCGCCACGAATCCACAACCTGTCCTGCACCCGCTGCACGCTCACCCTGTCGGCCAACTCGAGGGGCCGATGGTGCTCGAGTTCGAATCGCCCCGTCGAGGCCGGATGGCAGTGATCGGGCATCGCCGTTTCAACCATGGCCCAGTAGACCGCGTTGTTCACGTGACCCAACAGGTCGAGATCGCTCTGTCGTAACGCAAAGCTGACGCCGAGGTGCTCCCCGCCTCCCGCCCCGCCTGCGGACGGCTCGCCCAGGGTGAGTTTGGCCCGGATCCGCCGGCCAGCGGCGGAAGGGCCATACACGAGGGCGAAATCAGGCCCGAGCCGGTTGGGCCGCCCGCTGCCCGCATCGATCTGCACCCACAGCGTGGCCGCTTCGACCAAGGCGCCCTTGGCCCCAACGATGCGGGTGCGCCGCTCCGCCCAGCACGCTCCGATGCCCGAGCAGAAGGTGCTCAGCTCCAAGTCTTCACGAAACACCGCCGGGCGATGTACCTCGACCACCGTGCGGCGAACGACCCACCCGCCGGGGTTGGCGATGCCGCTGTCGTAGGCGTCGTCGTTGGCGACATCCTGCAGGTACCGCACGATGGCGTCGAGTCGGGCCCGACCGCTCGGATCGACGTCACCCAGGCGCACGCGGTGTCGGCTCGAGTAGGTGCGGCCCCCCAAGGGCAGGCCTACCAACGGCTCAACGGCCCCGCCGTCGGGCCCCGGGCCGGGCTCATGGTCCGGGTCCCCGCCTTGGTCCATGATCCCGCCAACGTAGTGGCTCCGGCAGCCAACTCCCGCCGACTGCTCGGGTGCCGCCGGCCACCACGCGCCAGGCCCTCCCCTCGGCTCGGTTAATTCGATTGACGAAGATCTGCCGACATGCTGAAGTGAACGCCGGTTCGGGTCGATACACTCACTCGAGTCGACGCCTGGACCAACGGCGGACCCCACTCCCGAACAACCGAGCGAAAGTTCGAGCCCGTGACGACCCAACTCGAAGCCAGCCCCCAGCACGGCAGCAACGCCGTACCGGCGCGCCTTCGCAATGACGCCGCCATGGGATGTTCCTGGTCGACCGCCCCAATCACCATGGCGAAGCGTTCGACCTTTACCGAGAAGTACCACGGTCAGCGGCCTGAGGAGTCACCCGGAGGGTAGGTAACCACCACCCATACGGATGCGAACTCTGAAGGCCGCCGGGATCACCCGGCGGCCTTTCTCTTTGCCTGCACACCTGAACACCCCAACCCCTGAACACCCCAACGCCTGCACACCCCGATCCAACCCTGCGACAAGCGAGACCATCATGACCAGCCGGTCCGGCCTCATCTCCCACGTTCACGACTCTCCCACCGAGCTGGTGTTCACCCGCCGCGACTGGTGGGACCACGCCGTATGCCGGAACAACAGCGGTGGCCTGGTTGGGCTGTTCTTCTCCGAGGAGCTGCAGGACATCGCCAAGGCCAAGACCATCTGCGCCACCTGCCCGGTCCTGGCCGAGTGCTTGGAAGGAGCCATCGAGCGGCACGAGCCGTGGGGGGTTTGGGGCGGACAACTTTTCCGCAACGGACGGATCCTCGCGTCCAAGCGGCGTCGGGGCCGGCCGCCCAAGCACCCCCGGTCCGAGGATCAGCTGCCGGAGGTACCCATTCCCGAGCATCTCCGGCCCATCGCCCTGTCCGTGGCCCGCCCGGCCTGACCGAGGGTTAGCCCCCACCCAAACCCCCCACCCCAGACCCCCACCCGGGAGCACCCAACTACCAACCCGCCAGCACTGCCACGACCCAGCGGGCCGAGCAACGTTCAGCGAGCTCGGCCCGACCGTGATCGGTGCAGGCGGGTTGGTAAGGGTGACCGTCCGAGGCCGGTAGCGTTGGCGGTTCATGCGCCTGCTGCTTGCTCTTACCCTCACCGCCGCTCTGGCGGCGGGAGCCTGTGGAGATGGCGATCAGCAGTCCAGCTCGTCCGGCACCGCAAAGGCGGCCAACGCGCCAGGCGGCTTGACCGTTGGCGGGCTCGATCCACCCGACGATGAAGGGCCGGCCGGCCCCATCACCGAGCAACCCTTTGTCGATCTCGACGGGAACGATGGCACCTTCGCTCGCTTCGCCGGCAAGCCCCTGGTGGTGAACTTCTGGGCATCGTGGTGCGTGCCCTGCGTCAAGGAAATGCCCGACTTCGAGGCCGTCTATCAAGAGCAGGGCGGCCAGATCGGTTTCGTGGGGGTCAACGTCATCGATCAAGTGGCCGACGCCCGAACCATGGCCGAACGCACCGGGGTCACCTACCCCCTGGTCCGGGACCGCAGCGGCGCCCTGCTGCGTTTCGTCGGCGGGGCCACCATGCCCACCACTGCCTTGGTGGACGCCGAGGGCAACGTGGTCAAGGTCCTCACCAAGGCGCTGTCGGCGGAGGAGTTACGCACCGAGATGAAAGTGCTGGGCTGAGGGTGCTGGGCTGATGGTGGGCGTCGCAGCCATCTCCGCGGTAAGCGTGTTGGGCAACGCTCCTTTGGCGCTGGCCTTCGCGGCCGGCATGGTCGCCACGGTGAACCCTTGCGGCTTCGCCATGTTGCCCGCCTACCTGTCCTACTTCGTGGGCCTCGAGGAGCAAAGCACCGATACCCGCACCGAGCGCACCTTGAGCCGGGCGCTGGCGGTGGCCGCCGTGCTGACCGCTGGGTTCGTGGTGGTCTTCGGGCTGATGGGCCTGGTCATCGTGCAGGTGTCCCACCGGGTGCAAGAGGCGTTGCCGTGGGTGACCATCGTCATTGGGGTGGCCCTGCTGGGGCTGGGTGGTGCGGCCCTGCGGGGTCACTCCCTCACCGTGCGCTTGCCCCATCTGCAAAAGGGGACCTCGAGCCGCGAGCTGACCTCGGTGTTCCTGTTTGGGGTGTCCTACGCCCTTTCCTCCTTGACCTGCACCATCGGCCCGTTCCTGGCCACCACCTCCTCGACCTTCACCGAAGATGGGGCGGTGGCCGGGCTGGTCACCTTCGTGGTCTACGGGGTGGGCATGGGCGCCACGGTGGGGCTGTTGACGGTGGCCGTGGCCCTGGCCCGCGCCGGCATGGTCAACCACTTCCGCCGCGTTTTGCGCCATGTGCACACGCTGTCGGGCCTGCTGATGATCACCACCGGCGCCTACCTGACCTACTACGGCATCTACGAGGTGCGCCTACGCCGAGGGATAATCACCAACGATCCGATCGTCGACCGGGCCCTGACCATCCAGCAATGGTTGAGCAATTGGCTTTACCAAGCCCGCAGCACCGTAGGCCTTCTTGCTGGCCTGATGGTGGTCGCCACGCTCGCCATCGTGGTGCTTCGCCGGTTTCGCCAGCGGGCCGGGCTGGCCCGGCGCGGCCCGGGCTGAGGGCGGCGGCCGTATCGTGTTCGCTCGTCTGCTCAGCCACCCAGGAGTGCAGGAACAGCTGCGCCTGCGCGGCCGGTTCGGTTTCATGGCCTTCCACGGCGGGTCCTTGGAACGAGGCACCGACGACATCGCGGCGCGGGCCGCGGCCGCCTCCAACAGCTCCTACTACGCGGTGGTGATGCCCCCCGAGTTCCGCTGGCACATTCCCTCCAAACGGGTCGATCCCGCTCATTCGGTGGCCTTGAGCCAGTTCCTCGACCACGTCGAGTGCGCCATCGCGGTGCACGGCTACGGTCGGGCGGCCATGTTCACCACCCTGTTGGTGGGCGGAACCAACCGGCCCCTGGCCGCTTGCCTGGGGGCGGTGCTGCGAGCGGAGTTGGGCCACTACGAGGTGCGCGACGACCTCGACACCATCCCCGGGGATCTGCGGGGCCTGCATCCCGACAACCCGATCAACCGCTGCCGGCAGGGCGGGGTGCAATTGGAGCTGCCTCCCCGGGTGCGCGGCATGGGCCCGTACTGGCACGGCTGGCCCACCGACAAACCCAACCCCCACACCGACGCCCTGGTGCAGGCCTTGGCCCGCACCGCCACAGACTGGCCCTCCGACTGACCCGGTAGGGTCCCTCGCTATGGAACTGTGCGTCTTCACCGAACCGCAGCAAGGGGCCACCTACCTGCAGCTGCTGACGGTGGCCCAAACCGCGGAACGCCTGGGCTTCACCGGCTTCTTCCGCTCCGATCACTTCCTGCGCATGGGCAGCGGGTCTGGCCTGCCCGGACCCACCGACGCCTGGGTCACCCTGGGGGCTATCGCCAGGGAGACCACCACCATACGTCTCGGTACGTTAGTGACAGCAGCCACCTTCCGGCTGCCTGGCCCCCTGGCCATCGCGGTGGCCCAGGTGGACGAGATGAGCGGCGGCCGGGTTGAGTTCGGGCTGGGTACCGGTTGGTATGAGGCGGAGCACCTGGCCTACGGCATCGAGTTCCCTCCCCTCAAGCAACGCTTCGAGATCCTCTCCGAGCAACTGGCGGTGATCACCGGGTTGTGGGCTACCCCGCTGGGTGACACATTCTCCTTCGCCGGCAGCCACTACCAACTACAGGACTCCCCCGCCCTGCCCAAACCGACCCAGCAACCCATGCCGGTAGTCATCGGCGGGGGTGGCAAGACCAAGACCGCCCAACTCAGCGCCCGCTACGCCAGCGAATTCAACCGGGCCTTCAGCTCGGTGGAATCGTTCCAGGCCAGCGTGGCCAATGTCGGCGCCGCTTGCGTAGCCATCGGTCGCGACCCGGCCAGCTTGCAAACGTCAGCCGCCCTGGTGGTCTGTTGCGGGCGAGACGAGGCCGAGGTCACCCGGCGGGCCGCCATCATCGGCCGCGAGGTGGCAGAGTTGCGCACCAACGGCGCCGCCGGCACCCCCGCCGAGGTG
>JANPEN010000066.1:0-5833 GCA_031422955.1 Acidimicrobiia bacterium | reverse complement strand
ACCGCCCACGGCGTGAAGCATGATGGTCTGCTCCTGATCGCGGCATGGCTCAGCCAAGACATACTGCATCTATCGCGAGACGCAGAGGCCTGTGCAGGCGCTAGGCGCTAGGCGCTAGGAGGTCGACCATCCGGCGGGAGTGCCGCGGGCGGACTCCCTCGATAGTATTTCTCAGTAAATGGAGTCTAGGTTCAAAGCACGACGGCGGCTCAGTCCTTGCCGAGGTGCACCGGAGCCGTCGGTTATCGTCGTCGCTCACGGCGGTTGAGGTCGAGCCGGGCGCCGAGAGATTCGGGGTACTGGCGTAATGTCGACACCCGGACATCGTCGGCGTTGTCGGTCGGCCACGTTGGCCGTGGAGATGATCGAACCCATGCCGGTGACGCCGGTGGCGTTCTGGTACGCGGCGGCAATGTTCGTGGGATGCTCGCTTTTCCCGCCGATCTCCGTGAACCTGCTGCATCACATTGAGGGTGACACCCTGCTCACCTCGACCCGCACGGTGCGCGGCGTCGTGTTGCCGCTCATCACGTTGGGCTCGGGCTACCACCTCGAACACCACCTCTACCCCAAGGTGCCCTCTCCCAACTACCACCGCCTCGCCCGGCGCCTCGCACCGACCCTGAACGGTCAGGGCGTGGTCGGCTATCGCATCGCCGCAACGCGACGACGCTGATCGAGCACGTAGCCACCGCTGGCACCATCGATCCCACGATCAGCGCCGGTCTCATCAAGCTGGCGAGAGTCAATCCGGTGCCGTCCGCGTGGACATCGCCATCGCAATCGCCCAGGCCATCGAGTGCAACGAAAGGGGCCCTTACCGACGCCATCACTCAACACCAGACCATCGCCGCCCTCGACAGCCACGCCCTCGCCCACCGCCTCGCAGCGGTCCTGTGCCGTGGAGATTCGCCCGCTTATCGTCATCGTCATCGTCCTCGCCGGCTTCGCCGCGGGAGAAGTCCTGGCCGTCAAACAACTCGGCGTCGGTCTCGCCATTGCGGTACTCGTGACGCCACCATCGTTCGGACCCTTCTCGAATCAGGAACCAAGACTCCCGAGTTGAGATGCTTCTATGCTTCGTGGATGGTCGGTGAAGAGGGAGCTTCGTGGACGTTCCTGACCAATCATGCGCATGTGTTGTTGTGCATCCGCCGTGATGGGGGGGTACGCCTCCGCGACATCGCCGTACTCGTCGGTATCACCGAGCGGGCGGCACAGAAGATCGTGTCGGATCTGTCCGAGGCGGGCTATCTTCGGGTTGAGCGTATTGGTCGACGAAATCGCTACACCATCCATTCACGGCGGCCGTTGCGTCATCACTTGGAACGCGGCCACGTGATCGGGGACCTTTTGGACCTCCTCGAACAGGACGCTCCTCGTCCGCGGTCGCGCTTGACCAAGGTGCTCCCCATCGCTCCTCATTAGAGAACAGCAATTCCTGTGTCAAACTTCTTGACTTCCACTTGGTCGGAAGATATGGTGAGGGCTGGAGGGGAGTACCCCACCTAAGCGGCGGTGCCGTCAACACGAGTGGCCGAATGCCACTCCGGCCCGCTCACCCGTCTCGCACGGGTCGGGGGAGACCTCCTGTTCAATCGACGCGGAAGCGTCGGGACAGGAGTGCGCAATGAGGTCCCTCAGCCGCGAGGCGGTGGCGCGACAGCAGCAGTACGGGTTGGTGGCGCCCGATCCGATTCGCCGATCGATGCGACGTCTCTTGTACCGAACGTTGATGCCGTCCAATCAGCTAGTTCCTTGCTTCGTTCGGGCAGCACGCAATGTTTCGTAACACGTTCAAGACTTTTTCCCTGCTCGCCGGTCTCGGTGGGTTCCTCGTGCTCTTCGGCTCGCTCGTGGGTGGCACCGCCGGCACGATCATCGGCCTCGCCTTCGGTGTCGCGATCGTCGGGGCGAGCTACTGGTTCTCCGACCGCCTAGCGGTCCGGGCGGCGGGCGCTCACCCGGTGTCCGATGGAGAGCTGGGATGGCTCCGTGACGAGGTGGCGGTGTTGGCCGGGCGCGCAGGCCTTCCTGCGCCGCGACTGTTCGTGTCCCCCGACCCGCAGCCGAACGCGTTCGCGACCGGGCGAAACGAGCGTCACGCCGTGGTCTGCGTCACCGCCGGTCTGCTCGACCGCCTCGAACGAGACGAGGTGCGCGGCGTGGTCGCCCATGAGATCGCCCACATTCGCCATCGCGACATCCTCATCGGTTCGGTGGCGGCGGCGGTGGCGACGGGCATCTCGGCCATCGCCAACATGGCCATGTTCGCCGGCATGTTCGGGGGCAGCGACGACGAGGACCGCCCAAACCCGCTCGCGCTGCTTGCGCTGGCACTGGTGGCACCGATCGCCGCGATGGTCATGCAGATGGCGCTGTCGCGATCTCGCGAGTACGAGGCGGACCGACTCGGCGCTGAACTGCTGGGAGATCCGCGACCGCTCGCGAGGGCGCTGACCAAGATCGAAGCGATGGCCATGCGTACCCCGATGCACGTAAGCCCGGCACAGGCCACGGCCTACATCATCAACCCGCTGAGTGGCCGCAAAGTCCGCTTCGCCCGCCTCTTCCTCACCCACCCGCCGACTACAGACCGTGTCTCGCGTCTGCTCGAGCTTCCGGTGGCGGTCGCCCCATGAGCGATCGGACCCATTCCCCGCCGGACCAGGCCGTCCCGATCCTCCCCACCACCGACGCGGCCAACGGTCCACGCGAGGCCGCGTCGCAACTTGCCCCCGCTCGGCGGCCGACCCCCGCCGGGCGGCCAGGCGACGGTCCCGGGGCGAGTGCGGTGCCTTGGCATCAACTTGAGACTGGCGCCGCCCTCGAGCGCTCCGGCAGCAGCATCGGTGGTCTCAGCACCGCGGAGGCGCAGCGACGACTGCTCGACCATGGTCCCAACGAGCTGGTTGCCAGCGGCTCGACGGGCCCCTTGCGTCTGCTCTGGGCGCAGCTGACCGCGGTAATGGTGCTCATCTTGATCGGTGCCGCCGCCCTGTCCCTCGCGCTCGGCAAGTACCTCGAAGCTGGCGCCATCGGCACCATCGTGGTGTTATTCGCGCTCCTCGGCTTCGTGCAGGAGTACCGTGCGGAGCGGGCCATCGCCGCGTTGCGCAAGATGGCCGTTCCAACTGTTCGCGCCAGTCGAGACGGCAGAGTCCTCGAAGTCGCTGCGATTGACTTAGTAGCGGGGGACATCGTCGTCCTCGAAGCGGGCAACGTGGTGCCCGCCGACCTGCGGCTGATTGAATCAGCTGGCCTGCGAGTCCAAGAGGCCGCCCTTACCGGCGAGTCCGAACCCGTGGACAAGCAGACCGACGCAGTCCACGGCGAGGATCTCGCCCTCGGCGATCGACGCAACATGGCGTACTCGGGAACCCAAGTGACCTACGGCCGCGGCCGCGGGTTGATCGTCGCCACGGGGATGGGCACCGAGCTGGGCCGCATCGCCACCCTGCTGCAGGGGGTCGCCGCCTCGCACACACCATTGCAGAAACGTCTCGACCGCGTCGGCAAGCAACTGGCACTGGCCGGCGTGGCCGTCGCCGCGGTCGTGGTCGCCATGGGTGCGCTCGGCGGAGAGCCCCTGTCGGACCTGGTCCTCACCGCGATCAGCGTGGCCGTGGCCGTCATCCCCGAAGGACTGCCCGCCGTGGTCACCTTCACCCTCGCCGTCGGCGCGCAGCGGATGCTGCGCCGCAACGCCCTCATCCGCAAACTGCCCGCGGTCGAGACGCTCGGGTCCGTCACCGTTATCTGTTCGGACAAGACCGGCACACTCACCCAGAACCACATGACCGTCACGGTGGTCGACGTAGCCGGCAACACCGTGCGGCTCGACGCGCCGAGCTCGGGGCCTCACCCGTCGCCCGTACTGCTCACGCTCGCGGCGGGGACGCTCTGCAACAACAGCGATGCCCACTTCGATGACACCGGTCTCCTCGTCACCATCGGGGACCCGACCGAGACAGCTCTGCTCGCCGCCGCCCACGACGCCGGCATCGACGTGGTTGCGCTGCGCCATGCGGTGAACCGAACCGCGGAGCGGCCATTCGACTCCGAACGCAAACGCATGAGTACCGTCCACGCCGCTCTCGGCGCCAACCCCCCTCCGGCCCTGGGGGATCTGGCCGGGGACTCCCCGGTCGCCTTCGTCAAAGGCGCCCCCGACCGACTCCTCGACCGTGCCGTCACCGTGTGGGACACCGACGCCGCGGTACCGATGTCGGACACGTGGCGTCAGCGGATCGTCGCCGCCAACGACGAAATGGCTGCCGCCGGTATGCGAGTGCTCGGCGTCGCCTACCGTAACGTGCCCGACCAGCAATGCGCCGACTGCGCCGAAGACGAGCTCACGCTGCTCGGCCTGATCGGGATCATTGACCCACCGCGACCCGAGGTACGCGACGCCGTCGCCACCTGCACCAGTGCCGGCATCCGAACCGTGATGATCACCGGGGACCATCCCCTGACCGCGCAAGCCATCGCCACCGAACTTGACATCGCCACGGACGCCAAAGCGGTGACCGGAGCCGAGCTCGACCACCTCGACGACGCCGGTCTCGCCGAAACGGTCCGTACGACATCGGTGTTTGCCCGCGTGTCACCCGAACACAAGCTGCGCATCGTGCAAGCCCTGCAGGCCCAAGGCGCGGTCGTGGCCATGACCGGGGACGGCGTCAACGACGCTCCCGCGCTTAAGAAAGCCGACATCGGCGTCGCCATGGGGATCACCGGCACCGACGTTTCTAAAGAAGCTTCGGACATGGTGTTGCGCGACGACAACTTCGCCACCATCGTCGCCTCCGTCGAAGAGGGACGGGTGATCTACGACAACCTGCGGCGTTTCGTGAAGTTCGCGGTGGCCGGAAACATCGGCAAGGTTGTCGTGATGGTCGGCTGGCCGATCCCGTTCCTGCTCGCCGGCGACATCGAGCACGCCGTTGCGCTGCTCCCGCTGCAGCTACTGTGGCTCAACCTCATGACCGACGGTCTGCTCGGGCTGTCGCTCGGCGTCGAACCCCCCGAGCGAGGAGTGATGCGCCGTCCACCCCACGCACCCGGCGCGTCGATATGGGTAGGAGGGCTCGGCGTCCAAGCCCTATGGGTCGGCGCGTTGATCGGCGGTGCCGCCCTCGCGGTGGGGTTCATCTACGAGGCTCGCGATAACGACAACTGGCAGACCATGATGTTCACCAGCCTGGCTTTCCTCCAAGTGTTTCAGGCCCTTGGGACCCGCTCCACTACCGAATCGCTCAGATCGCTCGGACTGCGCTCCAACCCGCTCATGCTCGCCACCGTCGCCCTGGTTGCAATGCTCCAACTCGTCGCCCTCTACACACCGCTCGGGGGATTCCTCGACCTCGAATCGCTTCCGCTGGCCGACCTCGGCGTGTGCATCGCCACCGGCGCCGCCCTACTCGCCGTGCTCGAAGTCGAGAAAGCATGGCGCCGCCGCCGAGCCCTCCAGCCCACGACCTAGCCAGCCCCCCCAGCCCGTCCTTGTCGCCGGCACATCCATCCTCCAACGGAAGGTTCCTCCTATGAACCGAGCGCTCCTCGCTGATCTCCAAGGCCAGCAGGCGTACCCCAGCATCACCCTGTTGATGAACACCTCCCCAGGGGCGCCCCTCAGCCACACCGAGATCGCCACCGCCCGACACCTCGCCGAAGACGCGGCGCGCCGGCTCGACGGCGACGTCTCGGCCGAACTGCGAGCGGCGGGGAATACGACAACAGAGAGCGTCGCGAGCATCGCTGCTGCGGCGAGCTTGGCGACAGAGTTCAGGCCCGCTTGCCGGGGCGACGGGTGAAAGCGCATGTGGGTCTC
>JANPEN010000065.1:0-3959 GCA_031422955.1 Acidimicrobiia bacterium | reverse complement strand
GCGCGGCGAGGGCCGGCGTCCCGCGCTGCGCCGTTCCCGTCGGCGTGCTGGGGTCGACGACGATGAGGAAGAGGCCGGGCCCGACGACGATCAGGGCTGATCCAACGCCGCCCACCCGTTCACGTCGCGCAGCCAGAACGTCACATCGATCCCGTCGACATGGACGCGATAGGACCAGGTCGACCGTGCTCCGTGACCGTCGAGGCATTGGAGGTCGGCCAGGGCGGCTTCGAAGGCGGCCCGGCCGTGGGGGCTAACCGCCACGAACTCACGGTGTTGGCGCAGGCAGTGGGCCAGGCGGCGGCGGCAGGCACGGGCGGAGGCGGCCATGACATCGGCGCCCTGGGGGTCGCCATCGGCTCCGAACCCGGCCACGAAACGCGGTCGCCGCCGTAGCCGTCGGAACGGCAAGGCAACGTCGGAGAGCAGGACTGCAGGCGCCATCCCCGCAGGACACCTCGCCCAGCCCTCGGCCACAACGGGACGTTGGGCTCGACTCCGAGGCGCGGCCGGCGAGGCCCGAGGGCGTCGAGCCGGTCCAGCCGCGCCATAGGCGGGGAGGCAGGCAGGTCGCCGGGAGGCCGCCTAGCCTCGGGGCGGTGACTGCTGACGCCGGCGGAGCCGGAGGCCCGGGCGGCTTCTACGACCGGCTGGGCGTGGCCCCCGACGCCGACCTCGACACCGTGCGCGCCGCCTACCGACGCCGCGCCCGGCAGTTGCATCCTGATCTGCATCCCGGCCTGGCCGGGCAGCTGCTGGGCGACACCCACCTGGACATGGCCAGGGTGAATGAGGCCTGGGCCGTCCTCTCCGACGCCACCCGTCGGGCCGACTACGACCGGGTGCGGGCCCTGGCTCAGCGCCGAACCGAGCGGGTGGGAGCCGAAGCGAGCCGGGCCGGGCGGGGCCGGCCGACCTCCTTCACTCGGCCGACGCCTTCGGCCCAGCCGGGCGGCGGCGGCGTGGACGGCCCCCGGCTGATCGTCACCCGCAAGGAAGCCTGGCTGGAAGGGATGGCGGTCCGCATCCGGTTTCTGGCCGGTTACGCCGGGCGCAGCGCAGTGCAGGCCATGCTGTTACGCCACCCCGGTACCGCCCGCGCCACCTGGGAAGCCATTGTTCCACTCGTCTGCGCCCGGCTCAGTTTGGACACCGGTGAACGGGTCCGACAAGCCCGCATGGCGGGGGCCGCCCCCTTGGATCTGGCCAACGCCGCCGCCCTGCTCGGTCTGTCCGCTTACGCTGAGGAGTTGCTGGGCCCGTTGGGTTTGCGCCATCCGCCCGAGGAGCGGGTTCGCCACGCCGAGATGGTCGACCGGATCTACGCGACCCTGGCCTACGAGCTGCCCAGGGAGCTCGTCCATCAGCTGGGCAACGCCCCCAAGGTGGCCCGGCGGCTGGCGCGACGCTGAAGGCGGCGGCGGCGGCGCGGTTCTGGGTGGCGGTTCCAGGAGGCGGCCGCGGGTTCGGGCAGGCGCGAGGAGCCTTCCCGGCGCTGGCTCCTGGGTGTCGGCGCAGTGGCATGCTGGCCCCATGAGCACTACCGCGGACCCGAGGGGACCGACCGACGCCGAGCTGGTCGGCATGGCCCAGACCATGATCGCCGCTCGGGTCTTCTCCACTCGCTGTTTCAACCTGCAACGTCAGGGGCGCCTGGGCACCATGGCTCCCATCGACGGCAACGAGGCGGTGGTGGTAGGCACCACCTACGCCCTGCAACCCGAACACGACTGGATCTTTCCCCAGTACCGGGAGCAGTACGGGCTTGGCCGCTACGGCCCTGAGGTCATGCGTCGCCACGCCCTGTACCTGGCCGGTCATCCCGAGGGGGGTTACTACCCGCCAGGTATCAACGTGTTTCCCGCCCAGATCTCCCTCGCCGCCCAGATCCCCCACGCGGTGGGCATGGCCTGGGGCCTGATGCACCAGGGCCGGCCCGGGGTGGTCGCGGTGTTCTTCGGTGACGGGGCCAGCTCCGAGGGGGACTTTTACGAGGCGGCCAACTTCGCCGCGGTGATCAAGGCGCCGGTGCTGTTCCTGCTGGTCAACAACGGCTGGGCCATCTCCACCCCCACCTCCCGGCAAACCGCGGCGGTCACCTTTGCCGATAAGGCGGCCGCCTTTGGCATGCCCGGCGTGCGGGTCGACGGCCGCGACCCGGTGGCGGTGTGGGAGGTGGTGCGGGCCGCTCGGGCTCGGGCGGCGGCCGGTGAAGGACCCAGCCTCATCGAAGCGGTCACCCAACGACTGGGCCATCACACCACCGCTGATGACCCCACCCGCTACATCCCCGCTGAGCAGTTGGCCGCCGGTCGAGCCGCGGATCCGGTGCTCACCTTTCCCGCGCAGCTGCGCACCCTGGGCCTGTGGGACGACGACCACCAAGCGGCCGCGGAAACCGCCGCTTTGGCCGCAGTGGACGAAGCCGTCGACGCGGCCCTGGCCACTCCCCTGGCCCCCGACGCCTTCTTTGACCACGTTTTCGCCGAGCCCACCAGCCGCATGCAACAGCAGCGAGCCGAGCTGCTCGGCCTCGAAGCCAACGGACAAGCATGACCCAGCGCACGATGGTGGAGGCCATTAACAACACCCTGCAACGGGAGATGGCCCGTGACGAGCGAATCATCCTTTTCGGTCAGGATGTTGGCGTCAACGGCGGCGTCTTCCGAGCCACCGACGGGCTCATCGACCGCTTCGGCCCCGCTCGGGTGGTCGACACCCCTCTAGCTGAGGCCTTGATCTTGGGCACCGCGGTGGGCTTGGCTGCCGCCGGGCTGGTTCCGCTGCCCGAGATCCAGTTCCTCGGCTTCTCCTACCAGGCCTTTCATCAATTGGCTGGCCAGATCAGCCGGCTGCGTTTCCGTTCCAACGGCCGCTTCGAAGGGCCCATCACCGTGCGGGCGCCCTTCGGTGGAGGGGTCCGCACCCCGGAGCTGCATTCGGAGGCCTTAGAAGGCCAGTTGGCCAACATTCCCGGGCTCAAGATCGTCATGCCGGCTTCGGCTCGGGACGCGGCCGGGTTGTTGACCTCCGCCATTCGCGACCCCGATCCGGTGCTGTTCCTGGAGCCGCTGCGGGGCTATCGGTCTCTGCGCGACGACCTGCCTGACGACGAGGACATCATTGAACCGTTGGGTCAGGCCCGCCTGGTGCAGGACGGCCAGGACCTGGTCATCGTGGCCTGGTCCTACCAGGTCGAGATCGCCCGGCGGGCCGCCGTCTTGCTGGCTGAGGAGGGTCATTCGGTGGCCGTGTTGGACCTGCGCAGCCTGGTCCCCCTCGACGTCGCCAGCCTGGCCGCGGTGGTGGCCCGTTGCGGCCGGGTCGTGGTGGCTGAGGAGGGCGCCCACACCGGCAGCTTCGGTGGCGAGGTGGTGGCCACGCTGGTCGAGGAATGCTTCTACGACCTGGAGGCGCCGGTCCTGCGGGTGTCTGGCTACGACGTTCCCTATCCCATGGGACTGCTGGAGGACCGCTACGTGCCCTCGGTGGGTCGCCTGGTCGCCGGTTGTCGGCGGGTATTGGAGATGGCGCCGTGATGCGTTTCGCCCTGCCTGACGTGGGCGAGGGGCTGCACGAGGCCGAGATCCTCCGCTGGTTGGTGGCCGAAGGCGACACCGTGGCTCGTGACCAGCCCCTGGTGGAGATCCTCACCGACAAGGCGCAGGTCGAGCTGCCCTCCCCCGCCGCGGGGGTAGTCCGCGCCATGGCGGTCGCCGAGGGGGCCATCGTGGAGGTGGGCACCGTGCTCATCGAGATCGACGACGGCTCCCCCAGCCCGGCCCCGTCGCCGGCTGGGATGCACCCTCTCGCCGCCGGCTCGGAACGAATCGACAACGAATCGGCGAAATCGCCCGAATCGCGTCGAATCGACGTCGATTCGACGCTAGTAGCGGGGGGTCTGACCAGGCCCAAGGCCTCGCCGTCGACGCGCCGGCGGGCCGCTCGACTCAGCGTCG
>JANPEN010000064.1:0-2482 GCA_031422955.1 Acidimicrobiia bacterium | reverse complement strand
GAACGCAGGATGGCTTCGTCGCGGTAGTAGCGGTAGCGGCCACCGAGGCGGGCGTCGTAGGCGATGTAGCGGGTGGACTGCTCAAGGTAGGACATGAGCCGACCCCACTCAAGCTGCTTGGTCAGCAGGTTCGAGGCCTGCTCGCAGGCCAGGTGCACGCCACCCAGCTGAGCCACCGAATCGTCGCCGTACTCGAGGAAAACCCGGTCGTAGAGTTCCTCGGCTCGCTTGACGCCAACGGTGGCGTCCACCCCGAGGTCCCCGGAGATGTCCAGCTCGCCGACGAACTCGTCCAAGAACAGCCGGCGCAGGCTCTTGGCCGAGCGGGAGTAGCGGGCGAACAGGGCTCCCTTGACCACCTCGGGCAGGTTCACCAGGGCGAAGACCGGGCCTTCGAGGTTGGTGAAATAGCGCCGGAGAATGTCGCGTTCAGTGGACGAAAAGTCCTCGGCGACGTAGAAACCCACGGGGTTAGGTTAGAGGAGGCACCCGATAACGGGTGGGATGACCCCTCACATGACCACCTGCAGGGCGTCGGCCTCGACATGCAACTCCACCTGTTTGGCCCGACCCACCGCCACCCCGTCGAGGTGGATCGGGGTCGCTCTGGCGAAACAAACCACGGCGTGGCTGGCTCGCTGCACCCGCAGGCGGGGATGGGGCAGGTGGGTGCCGGCCACCGCCCGGCGGCGCGCCTCGAGGCGTTCCGGCCAGCGCAAGGACCCAGAGGTGACGTCGACCAGCCCGTCGTTGGGATGGGCACGGGGGCCCAGCTTGTAGGGGCCGAACCACTCGGCGTTCATGGCCACCGCCGCCTCGCCCTGCCAGCCCCATCGATGGGCGATCAGGTGGGCCACGAACCAGTGGGGCTGCCCGTCGAGCTCGACCCGGATCACATCAATGGGGGCGCGCACGGCGACCTCGCTACGCAGCCGCGCCGTGCCCGCGGTAGCACCGGTCGCGCCGGGGCCGCCCAGGGTGGCCCACAGGTCCCCGCCGACCACTCCCACCTCACCTAACGGTTCCTGCCGGCGACGGGCCCCTTCCACCAGCGCTCGTAGGGCCGCGTCGCTGCTCACGATAGGCGCGCCGGGGGCCAGCGGGCCGTTGGCGGCCCAGGCCTGGCCCCGCCGGATGGTCACCGCGCACCGTCTTGCCCTACCAGCTCCACCGAGCTGGCGGGTCCGGCCGCGGGACCGCCGGTCGCTCCCGATCCGGCCACTTCATCAACGCCGGAAGAAGCCGACACCACCCCCCGATAGAGGGACTCGGCCGCTTGGCGGGCGGCGGCCGCGGTCCCCGGCGCCGGGGCGATCTCACCGATCTGGCGTAACAGGTCGACCAGCTGTTTGATGTTGCGCACGAAGTCGCCCCCGGAGAGCTCCTCGTCGCCGAGCACGGCATCGAGCTCGCCGCCCGAGGCCCAGGCGTGCGCCACCGCCGCGAAGGTGGCATCGGGGGTGCGGGTGACCATCAACTGGGCGTCTTCTTCCGCCGCGTTGAGCCGGTCCGCCACCCGCAGCATCGCGCGGAAACGTTCCCTGGCCACCGCTCCTGGCAGCCACGCGCTGGGAGGAACGGTACGAGATCGGTGCTCGTACGTGAAACAGGAGGCCAACGCAGCCACGGTGGGCGGGTCCAGCCCGTCGAGGAGGCCTTTGGCCAAGCATTCCACGATAAGCAAGTCACTCTCGTGGTAGCAGCGGGCCAAGATCGAGCCTCGCTCGGTCAGCGTCCAGCCCTCGACGTAGTGCCAACGCTGCAGCAGGTCGAGCAGCCGGGCGAAGCGCGAGGCCACCGTGTCAGCGGTGCCGTCGATACGGCCGGACAACTCGCCCACTTCGGTTTCCAACCGCAACAGCCGGTGGCCCAGGCGCAACAGGGCGTCACGCTCGGGGTGGCGGTGGAGGGGGTGGGCGGCCACCTCTGCCCAGCGGATCTGAGCCAGTTCTGCCCCTGGCCCAGGATCTACCCCCACCAGGAGCTCCCGGGCTTGATCCGGTTGGCCCGGCGGGCCGGCCGGACTCACACCGGCTCGACCGGCTCGACCGGGCCGGCGGACTTGGACCCTGGCCCGGGTCAGCCGGCGCACGACCTCTTGCTGGAAGCCATGGTGATGGGGCCGGAACGGGTGGGGCAGCTCGACAGAGCCCAGCCGGATGGGCGGATCCAAGAAGTCCGTCGGCTGCAGGGTGAGCACCCGCCGGCCAGGCGTTACCACCCGGACCAGGGTGCTGGTGCGGCGCTGGGCCACCGACAACACCACCACCGCCTCACCGCTGTGCTGGATGATGGTCCCGGGCACGAGCCGGCTGGCGGCCAGCTCGATGGCCCCCTGGGCGCTGGGGTCTGGCGCGGTGGCGGCCCTGGCCTCCCGCCGCAGGGACAGGTACTCCAGCAGCTGGGCCTGATCCACTGGTGCGTCGCCCCGCAGCCGGGTTAGGTCGGCTTCGCGTTCGGCTCGACGCCGTTCCAGCTGCAC